>DATFVB010000172.1 GCA_035260525.1 Thermoanaerobaculia bacterium | reverse complement strand
GTAGCCGAGAAACAGCACGCTCTGCCAGTTGAGCTTGTACGCGAGCAGGACTGAGCTCGAGAGCGCGGCGTCGCGCCGGGGAATCGTCGTGTCGTTGTAGAGCGCCGGGTTGCGGTCCTCGTTGATGTACTGGACGATGCCGCGCAGGAACGTCCGGTTCGTGAAGTTGTAGGTCGCTTTCAGGCGGTGGACAACGGCGGTGAAGAGCCGCCGGCGCTCCCCTTCGCCGGCGTCGACGTTGATCCACGACAGCGCCTCGTCGAGACGGAGCTCGAGATGGTCTTCCGGCTGGATGCGGGAGGAGAGCGTGAGCGACCCGCCGTGGCCCGGCCGCGCGTTCGCGTAGTCGATCTGGTCTCCGATCTCGCCGCTGACCGACATCTGGCCGAAGACGCTCGACGGCGAGAACTGGACGGAGATCGACCAGAAGTTCTTCGGGATCAGCTTGTCTCCGACGCGCTCGGAGGAGAAGAGGTAGTCGACCTCGCCCTGCAGGCTGCGATGGCCCTCGAAGGAGATCCCCGGAAAGACCCGCTGCCGCAGCGTGCGCCCCGAAGTGTCGGCCGTGTAGTCCGCCATCACGAGGGGCCGCAGGCGCGTGAAAAAGCCCGTCGGGTAGAAATGCAGGGAGAACTCCGGCTTGACTTCGCGGTACCCGACCTGCGGCACGAAGCCGTCATCGGCGCGGAAGCCGTCCGAAACGTCCATGGCTTCCACGAACCAGCCATGGGTCAGCTCCGTGTTATCCCAGCTCACGAACGCGGCGTGGCCGGACACGCGCTCGCCGTTCCATCCCGAAAAGAGATCCGGGCGGTTCGGGTTTTGCGAGGCGGAGTAGAGGAACTGGCCGCGGATCTGGTTGGAGTCGTCGGGCGACCACTGGAAGTCGGGGCCGAAGACCCGGTTGTAGCCCGTTCCCTCGACTTCGCGGTCCGTTGCGAGGAAGCTCACGTACGAGCGGCCGAAGTCCTTCCGAACGCGGCCGATCCCGGCGATCGACGAAAAGTCCTGGTCGACGAAGGTCGAGGACTGCGGGCCCGGGACGATCACCGACCCGCCGCCGCGGTCTTCGGTCACGAGCATCGTGTAGTTCGTCGAGTCGATCTTGCCGGTGCCGCGGATTCCCCAGCGGGGAGACGTGATCGTCCGCGTGTAGACGGCCGGGATCGGCGTCGAGAAGAGATCCAACCCCTCGAGGAAGAAGGGGCGCTTCTCCGGGTAGAAGAGCGCGAACCGGGTGTTGGCCGAGATCTGCGCGACGTCCGATTCGACCTGCGAGAAGTCGGGGTTGATCGTGCCGTCGATCGCGGTGTCGGCGTTGGGCAGCCACTTGACGTCGAGCCCCGCGTTGCCCCGCACGGGGCGGTTCACCCAGGGAGAGGAGAGATCGCCTCCGTCGGTTCGCCGTCCCTGTTCCGCCGCGGTCACGTAGGGGGCGGCGATGACGTGTCCGCCCGAGGGGAGGCCCTCGAGCCCGACGAGATCCCGCTCGTGGCAGATGAAGCAGTTCGAGTCCCGCGGCAGGCGGTTCGAGAAGTACTGATAGCGCGTGTCGCGCGTCGAGTTCCGGTAGAGCTGGATGCCCCAGACCGGCCGCGCGCTCGAGTCGTACCGGAGGCTCGAGAAGGGGATCCGGATCTCGAGCGTCCAACCCCGCGCCCCGATCTTCCCCGCGGAATCCCAGAAGAGGTCGACGGACGTGTCTTCGTTGCCCGACGCGTCGTCCTGCACGGCGTCGTACTGGACGCCGCGGGGATTGGCGAGGAACTCGATCGCCGTCCGCCGGTCGTGTCGGGTGTCGAGGATGATCCCGGCGTAGTCCGTGTCGGAGGAGACGGCGTCGCGGTCCGCGAACGGTGCGCGGATGCGCGCAGGGTCCGGATCGTCGCATTCGAACGCGACGTAGAGCGCGTGGCCGTCGTACGTCAGGAACCCGACGGTCCGGACCTTCGGCGGCGTGTTGTCGCCGGGCTTGGTCTCGTAGAAGGTCTCGACTCTCGCCGCGCCCTGCCAGCCGGGATCCGACAGGTCTCCGTCGACGGTGATCGGTCCGGCCGCGCGATGGATCTCGATCGGCGGCTCGTCGGACGGCGGCGTCTGTCCGGCGGCGGCTCCCGCCGCCGCGAGCGCGCCGAGGGCGATTGCCAGCGCGTTCCAGTTTTGCAAGAGTTCCCCTCTCCTCGCTCCTGATACGAGGGAATCGAGCCGAAGTTCCACGCCGGATATTTGGCCGGAGAAGGAGCCCACCGGCGGGATGAACAGACGAGAGTTTACGGTGAAGCAGCCCGGCGGCCAGGGGTCGCCCAGCGATTTTTGGGGGGCCTTCCGCGGCGCGACGAAGTCTCGCGCAATCGCGTCCGAGCCTGAGCGCGGAGGGCTCAGTCCCGAGCTCCCCGGCCGACGCCGGGCGGCGGCAACGAACGAGCGAGGGATCTTCTCGCGCGAGCGTCGCGATTGCGGGGTTCCCGGCCGGGATTCTGCGGCTCCGGTCGGGCGCCGGAGCGGTCGAGGGTTGGAACCCGAGCCGCGGCGGGAGCAATCGCGATCCGAGCTCCGCGAGCGTCGCGATTGCGACGGTTACGCGGGTGGTCCCTTCTTGAGCCGCACCGTCCCCGACGAGATCCGGATCGAGACCTTGGGGCCGCCGCCGTTGATGGCGCCCCCGGCCGACTGCCGCATGGAGGAGGGACGGCGGGAGATCGAGATCTCCGGAAAGTCGGTGACGATCGCGTCCATCGACTCGTCCACGCCGTCGACCTGGATGTCGACGTCGGCGCGGAAGTTCGACGGGAGGACGAGCGTCACGTCTCCAGAGCCGCTCGCGATCGAGACGCCCTCGGAAGTCTCGCGGCCGACGATCTCGCAGCGCACGTCCCCGCCCCCCGCCGACGCGCGAATCGAGCCCCGGATCCGGTGGAGCCGCAGGTCGCCGCCTCCCGTCTTCGCGATGACCGAGCCGCCGCAGGAAGCCAGGTCGACGTCGCCTCCCATGGTCTCGAGCTTCGCGTCGCCCGTGACGCGACCGACACGGAGCTCGCCGCCGTGCGTGATCGCCCGCAGGTCGCCGTGGACGCCGTCGATCTGGATGTCGCCGCCGGACGTCGAGAGGTCGGCGCCCTTGCCGGCTTCGGCGACGCGGATCTGCCCGCCGTAGGTGACGATCCGCACCGCCCCCGAAACCTTTCCGAGCTGGACGTCGCCGAACGGAAGCGTGGTCGAGAAGTCCCCGGCGATGTCGCCCCGGACGATCGAGCCTTCCTCGATCCCGCCCGGGACGCCGCCGCGGACGCCGCCGGGGATCCCGCCGCGGACTCCGCCGGCGACGCCGCCTTCCACTCCTCCGTTCACGCCGGCCCGGGGCGCGCGCGGCGGACGGGGGGGGCGGAGCACCGAAGGCGCCGGTACCGGGACCGCCGGCGCTTCCGGCGGCTCCGGAGGCTCGGGGGCCTCGTGCGTCCCGCGGCCGCGCCGCGGGAGGAGAGATTTCGCTCGTTCGTCGGACGTCCCTTCCGCCAGGACCGCGATCCGGCCGTTCAGCGTCGAGCACCTGACGTCGGCTCCGCCGCCGCCGACGGAACCCTGATACGTGTGATTGAGGGACTGCGAGACCGCGGCCGCGATCTCCGGCCCGATCCGGGCGAGCTCCTGCGACAGCTCGTAGAGCCCCTCGTCGAGCCCGGAGAGGTCGATGTCAACGTCTCCGTCGTCGTCCTTGCGCGCGTGTTCCTTCCGCATCCGGATCTCGCGCCGGAGCTTCTCCTGCTCGGCGCGCACCTTCTCGCGCTCCGCCCGCATCCGTTCCGTCTGGTCCGGGATCTCGTGGAAGGGGAGCGGGAACGTCGAGACGATGTCCCCGTTCATCGTGTGGCCCCGGAAATCGAACGCCGCACGGGGCGGGAGCCGGAGTTCGATGGCCCCGTTGACCGTCTCGGCGTCGATGCGCGTGCCGTGCGGGAGCTCGGCGAGCGAGGCCTCGATCGCGCCGTTGACCGTGTGCGCGGTCACGTCCCGGCGGGCGCCCGAGATCCTCACGCGTCCGTTGACGGAGCGCGCGTTGATCGCGCCGCCGATCCCGTCGGTGGAGACGTTCCCGTTGACCGTGTGGACGTCCACGGCCGCGGCGGCGGGGACGGTGACCGCGAACCGGGCTTCCACCCGGAACCGCGCTCCGCGGCGATGCACTTCGATGTCCCAGCCGCCTCCGTGCCGCGACACGCGGGCTCCGGGCTCCTCGGTCACGAGGCTGAAGGAGCCGCCCCCGTCGTTGCGCAGCTCGATCCGCGTCGCGTCGAGATACTTCTTCGCGAGCGCCGGCGTGTCGGCGCGGACGGTGACGTCGGCCGTCGCCGAAAACGCCGCGCCCGCCGACACGCGGATGTCGCCGCCGACGTTCTCGAGCGAGAGCCGGGTGAGGCCGGCCCCGGAGAAACGGTCCGTTCGGCGGGCGGCCGCGGAATAATCGTCCGCGCGCGAGATTGCCGCGACGGCGAGCAGCGCCAGTCCGACGGCGAGGACGATCCAGAGCGAGATTCGGTCGCGGGAGGTCGTGTGGCTGTTCATGCCGGTAAGACGGCGGGCGTCGGGAAAAGTCACGGTGCTCCTCACAGGTCGATGCGCTTCAACGCCTTCGCCGCCTTCACGCGGACGTAGCCGGTCTCGCGGTCGTCATTGGCCCTCTCGCGCAGCGTCTCGATCGCGGCGGGGTCGCGCAGCGACAGCGCGGCCTTCGCGAGCCCCTCGACGGCGGCGATGCGGACGGCCGGGTTCGCGTCCCCCTTGAGGGCCGAAAGGAACGCGTCTCGGACTTCCGGAGAAGGCGGCAGCTGGCCGAGGGCCTCGGCGGCCTTCTTGCGGACGCCGGGGTTCTTGTCGGTCCTGAGCGTTTCGACGAGCGTCGCGACGATCTGGGGCGAAACGGGCGTCTCGCCGGAATAGTGCTGCGACACGAGGTCGATCGCCTTGCCGCGCGCCCCCTCCGTCGCGCCGGATCCCGAGACCATGTACGCGAGCACGTCCGCGACGCCCCTCTCGTTCGGCTTTCCGACGACCGTGTAGCGCGTCGTCACGTCGAACGAGATGCCGATCCGTCCCGACGCGTCGGCCGGGCGGAACGCGACGTTGGCGAGCTTCGGCTGGCGCGAGAGGTCCGGGATCGACCGGTCGGCGTCGATGACGCGGGCGGGAGCGACCGCGACCGGGCTCGGCCGCGCGGGGACCGCCGAGCGGGCGACGAGGTAGCCGCCGGCTCCCATCGCGAGCATCGCCGCGGCCTGGAGCGCCGGCATCCATCGCCGCGCCCGGATCGGCGCGACGCGCCGGCGGAGCGTCTCGGCCTCGAGCATCGCGCGCATCTCGCGGCGAAACTCCGGCTCCATCGCGGCGTCGGGATCCGCGCCGAGACGGACCCACGCCCGTTCGATCGCTTCCACTTCGGTCCGGCACTTTTCGCAGGAGTCGAGATGGGCGTCGAGCGGACCGGCCCCCGCCGACGCGGGATTGGCAAGCCGTTCGACGGCCCGCCCTACGACGTCATCGCATTCCATGTGGCGCCTCCCTCCGAGAAGATTTCCTTGAGCGTTTCCATGGCGCGGAAGATCCGGGTCTTCACGGCGCCTTCGGTGATCTGCAGGGTCCGCGCGATCTCGGCGTACGGCATCCCGTGGTATCGCGCGAGCACGAGCGCCTCGCGCTGTTCGTCGGAGAGCTTCGACAGCGCCCGCCGGACCGCCCGGCGGCGATCGCCCTCGTGGATCCGGTTCTCGACCGACTCCGACTTCGACGGCGGTTCGGCGACGGCGTCGAGCGGCACGACGACCGCGCGCCGGTTGCGGCGCATTCGGTCGCGGCACGCGTTGGCCGCGATCGCGAAGAGCCAGGACGAGACCGCCGCTCGTCCGTCGTACTGCTCGACCCGGGTGATCATCTTGAGAAACACCTCCTGGGTGACCTCTTCCGCCTCGCCCCGGTTGGACAGCATCCGGTCCGCGAACCGAAGAAGCGCGTCGGCATATTTTTCGAAGAGACCGGTCGCCCCCGCGGGGTCGCCGCGCCGGACCATGTTCAGGAAGTCCAGGTCCGTCTTCAACTTGGGGCCGCTTCGGTCAAACGCGCGCTTCCCTTCACCCTTCGTATGACGTGATCCCGTCCGAAAGGTTACTCAGGGGAGCGGGGCCGGAGGACCGCCGGGGAACTCCACGTCCGCCGTCCATCCGAGCGCTTCGGCGGCCCCGGCCAGGAGCTTCCTCGCCTGCTCCTTCGCCCTGTCGTCCATCCCCGCCTGACGGGCGGTCCGCGCGAGGCTCGTGCGCGCCCAGGCCATCCACCGGTTCCGGTCGGCCGGCGTGATCGGGTTGAACATCCCGCTCTTCTCGTCGAACCACTCGAGCTTCGGGTCGACGGCGAGGATGGCGGGGCGGGGCATCCGGATCTCGACCTTCCGCGTTTCCGGGTGGGCGACGACGGAGACGCCGTCCCGCTGGAGGTCGAAGCCGCCAAGGACCGATCCGCGCACCCGCAGCGTCGCGCTCTTCGGGAAGCTCATGAAGAGGAAGCTCTTGAACTCCTCGTACTTGACGACGTCGGAGACCTGAACCTCGACGGTCGCCAGCCGCGCGATCTTCTTCATCGCCATGACGACGGGCGCCGAGTCGACCGAGACCGCCGCCCTGGCGGGCTTGCGATGGAGCAGGAGCTCGATCGTCGTGAAGAGGAAGAGGGCGGCGAGGACCCAGGGGAGAGCGAGGAGAAGAAGGCGTCGCACGGCGATCGATTCTGTCGCAAATGATCTCCCGGCGCGAACGGCCGGATCGCTCATCGATATGAGCGCGGCGCGCTCCTTTTCGGGGGCCGTTCGCGATCCGAGCGCCGAGAGGTCGCGAACGCGGCTCGGGGCCAGGGGCGCCGGAGTCGTCGAGTCCCTCAGGGACGAGCGACGGAGGTCAGATCGCGGAAAGTCTCGTCGCCGGAATGAACGCGCAGCGCACGCCGCTATGCGGCTCCCTCATCCGACGGCTCTCGCTTCGCTTCGGCCGTCACCTTCTCCCGTGGGGAGAAGGGAATTCGGCCGCTCCCTGCGCTCGCAGCTCCGTGTGTGCGCAAGCGCCCGGCGAGGAGGAGGTCCGCGATCTGAGAGGCAGCAAACCGTCGAGCGCCTCAGGCGCGAGCTGTGCTGCCGTCGCGGCCGTAAATCCCGATGAGCTCTCCCTCGGCGAGAACGTGTCCGTTCATCGACTCGCGCACGCGCTCGATCGTCGAGCCGGCGGGGAGGTCGAGCCGTGCGCCCAGCGCGTACACGCGAAAATGATAGTGATGGGGCTTGCCGGGAGGCGGGCACGGGCCGCGGTATCCGCGGATTCGAAAGCCGTTGGTCCCCTGGCGCGCCTGCGCCAGTCCCGGGACCGCGTCGCCGGCCGCGACGCCCTCGGGCAGATCGGTCGTCCCGCCGGGAATTCCCCAGAGGACCCAGTGCACGAACGTCCCGCCGGGAGCGTCGGGATCTTCGCAGAGGAGAGCCAATTCCTTCGTGCCTTCCGGCGCTCCCGACCAGGAGAGCGCGGGGGAGACGTCGTCTCCGTCGCACGTGTGCTTGCGGGGGATCGCCGCGCCCGCCCGAAAGGACGAGCTCTGGACGGAAAGGCGCGTTCCCGCCCGTCCGCCCGCGACGGCGGCGATCAGGAAGCCCGCGCCCAGCCAGATGCCGGTCATGCGTCAATTCTAGAGCAGACGATCGGTCCCACTGGAATTTCCAGTAGCCCCCACGTCGCCATGACATGGGAATCGGATGAGGCGCGGCGAGGCGCGAGCCCGACGGGATGCGGGTTGCCCGGGCTGCGGCCGAGTCGTACCGGGGCGTACGGCGAGCGCCGCAGCCGGGCGGCACGCGCCCGTCCGGCTCGATGCATGGCCGCGCCAGCCACCCCTAGCGCTGAAAGGCGTAGGAGATCTTCAGGAAAAACTGACGGTCGGAGCGCAGGAGATCTCCCTTGGGCTCGAGCACCCGGCTGTCGCCGTAGCCGAGGAAGAAGACCGTCTGCCAGTTGAGCTTGTACGAAAAGAGCGCGGACCCGTCGAAGCCGCCCGAACGCTTCGGCACGCCGGAGAACGTGTAGAGCGACGGGTCGGTGCGGACGTCCAGGTATTGCCCGATGACGCGCAGGAACGTCCGCGCCGTGAAGTTGTAGGTCGCCTTGAGCCGTTCGATCTGCGCCGTGAAGAGCCGCCCGTGCCGGCCGTCGGAGTCGACGTCGAGCCACTGGCGATCGCTGTTGAAGTCGAGCTCGAGGTGGTCCGTCGGCTTGATCGTGGCGTCCGCCTCGATCTCTCCGCCCCGGCCGACCCGGACGTTGGCGACGTCCGGGTGCTCGCCGAAGAATCCCACGAGGGTCAGGCGGGAGATCCGGCGGGAGGGGTCGATCTGGAGGAAATAGGCGACGTTCGTCGCCTCGAGATCGCGATCGGCGACCCGGTCCTTCTGCTTCCAGTTGTAGTCGAGCTCCGCGTTCAGATTGTAGCGGCCGCTCGCCGACACGCCGGGAAAAGTCTGGCGCTGGACCAGCGCGCCGTCGGCGTCGGCCAGATAATTGACGACGACGTACGGCTGCACGCGGTTGAAGAACCCCTTCGGGTAGAACGTGTAGCCGGCGAATTGCCGCTCCTGCCGGAACCCGACCTGCGGAACGAAGCCGTCGTCGGCCCGAAACCCGTCGCCGATGTCCTGGTACGTCGAACGAAACACCCAGTGCGGACCGGTGTGGAGCCACGAGAGGAAGATCGCCCGCGAGGAGAACCGCCGGCCGTTCCATTCGGGAGCGAGATCGGGGCGGTTCGGCGTCTGCGTGTCGCTGCCGAGGAGCTGAGCGGTCACCTGGTCCTTGTCTCCCGGCCGCCACTGGAAATCGGGACCGAGCACGCGGTTGTGCCCCCCGGCCCCTCCCTCGATCTCGCGGTCGGTCAGCAGGAGCCCGCCGAAGGACCCTCCGACGTCCTGGCGGATCCGTCCGATCGCCGCGATCGAGGAGAAGTCCTGCGGCGCGAAATCCGACTGCGTCGGTCCCGGAATGATCACGCTTCCCCCGCCGCGGTCCTCCGAGACGAGGAGCGTGTACGTCGACGCGTCGAACTTTCCGGTCGCGCGCGCTCCCCAGCGCGGCGACGTGATCGTCCGCGTGTAAACGGCCTGGATCGGCGTGTCGAACAGGTCGACGCTTTCCAGGAAGAACGGGCGCTTCTCCGGGAAGAAGAGCGCGAACCGGTTGTTGACGCTGATCTGTCCCACGTCCGACTCGACCTGGGAAAAGTCGGGGTTGATCGTCGCGTCGAGCGCCGTGCTCGCGTTGGGCGTCCATTTCACGTCGAGTCCCGCGTCTCCTCGCGTGGGCCGGTTGACGATCTCGGACCCGGCGCCGCCGCGGGGACGGCCCTCCTCCTTCGCGGTGACGTACGGCGCGGCGACGATGTGTCCGCCGCCGGGAAGCCCGGTGAGCCCGGTGAGCTGCATCTCGTGGCAGAGCCAGCAGTTCGAGTTGCGCGGGATGGGGCTGCTGTGGAACGCGTAGCGGAATTCGCGCGGATAGTTGCGCCAGACGAGGATCCCCCATTGCTGCGGGTCTTTGTTCGGATACCGCAGCGAGGAGAACGGGATGCGCACCTCGGCGGTCCAGCCCGTCGCCGTGATCTGCGCCGCGGTGTCGTAGAAGAAGTCGGGGGAGAAGTCCTCGTTGCCGTTGGCGTCGTTGTAGCTCGCGTCCCCCTGGATCCCGCGCGGATTGACGCGGAACTCGATGGCGGAGCGGTGATCGTCGCGCGTGTCGAGGAAGATCGCGACGTTGTCGTCCGTGCCGATGACGTTGTCGCGGTCGACGTACGGGGCACGGATCTTCTCCGGATGGGGGTCGCGGCAGTCGAGGGAGATGTAGAAGAAGAGGTCGTCATACGTCACCCGCGCGATCGTCTTGACGGGAGGCTCGACGTCGTCGCCCGGCTGCGTCTCCCAGAACCGGTCGATCACGGCCGCGTCTTTCCAGCCGGGGTCTCCCAGACTGCCGTCCACCGTGATCACGCCGGTCGTCCGGGGGATCGCGAGCGGCGGAGGCGGCTCCTGGGCGCGAGCGACGGCGGCGATCCCCGCCGAGAAGAAAAGGAGGAGCAGGCGGGCGCAGTTATCCCTCATTGCTCTGCTTCGACGCGAATTCCCCGAAAAGGTTTCGCCCGAAAGGTTCGAGGCGGTCAGACCGGCGACGGTCCGCAGGGTCGGAATCGTCCCGCGCACGGCCGATTCGGATCGTCAGATCGACGCGATCGCCACGTGGACGGGCATGGAAGCCCGGGCGACCTTGGAAATGATGCAGTATTTCTCGGCGAGCTTGAGCGTCTTCTCGACCGCGGCGCGGTCGCGCTCGAGCAGGGACTCGGGAACCGCGCAGGCGATCTCGATCGCCGACATCCGGTACCCGCCCCCGGGGTCCTTCTCGAGCGTGCCTTTGACCGAGAGCGACGGCTCGGCGTACGCGATCCCGAGCTTTTTCAGGAAGATCGCCCACGTGCCGACGAAACAGGCGCCGACCGCCGACAGCAGCAGGTCCTCCGGATTCGCGCCCCGGCCGGATCCGCCGAGCTCGGAGGCCGAGCCGCACGGGATCGTCAGCCCGTCCCGTCCCTGGATCCGGCCGCTCCCGGCGGCGTCTCCTTCCCACGTCACGGAAACCTGGAACCGGTGCGTTTCCTCTCGTTCCTCGTCGGCCATGCGGTCCTCCGCGCGGATCATAGCGGAGCGACCCAGTTCTGTAGAATCGGCGGGAGGAGGCTTCATGACCCGATCTCTTCGCTCGCTCCTGTCCGCTGCCGCCGCCCTCGCCGCGGCCGCGGCGTTGGCCGAATCCCCTTCGTCCGCGCCGCCGGCTTCCGGCGACGGGCTCGCCCGAACGCTCGCGGCCGTATCCGCGCCTCGGATCTCCGCCCGCATCCGTTTCCTCGCCGACGACCTGCTCGAAGGGCGCGGCACCGGCGCGCGCGGGTCGGAGATCGCGGCCCGCTACATCGCCGCGGAGTTCGCCGAGGACGGCCTGCGGCCCGCCGGAGACGACGGGACGTACCTCCAGAACTTCGAGATGGTCGGCGTGTCGACGGACCCGTCGAGCGAGCTCGACCTGGACACGCCGAAGGGGAAGATCGTGCTGAAGAACGGGGAGAACTCGGTGCTCTCGACGCGCGACCAGCGCCCGGAGGCCGCCATCGACGCTCCCGTTCTCTTCGTCGGGTACGGCATCACGGCGCCGGAGATGCACTGGGACGACTACGCGAACTCCGACGCCTCCGGCAAGCTCCTCGTCTGCCTCGTCAACGACCCGCCGTCGGCGGACCCGAAGTTCTTCGGCGGCCGGGCGCTGACCTATTACGGCCGCTGGACGTACAAGTACGAGGAGGCGGCGCGGCGCCATGCCGCCGGGATCCTCCTCGTGCACACCGATGCTCTGGCCGGATACGGCTGGCAGGTGGTCCGCAACTCCTGGTCGGGCGAACAGGCGCAGCTCCCCCTCGAGAAGGGAACCCGCGACGTTCCGCTCAACGGGTGGATCACCCGGGAGGTCGCCGAGCGTCTCTTCGCGGACAACGGAATGAACCTGGACGAGATGATCGCCCGCGCCGGGAAGCCGGGCTTCCGGCCCGTTGCGCTGCAGACGCGAGCGGAGGGGAAGCTCGCTTTCAAGGTCCGTCCCTACAAGACCGAGAACGTCGTCGGCATCCTGCCCGGCTCCGATCCGGCGAAGAAGAGCACCTACGTCGCGGTGAGCGCGCACTTCGACCATCTCGGCGTCGGCGCCCCGGACGCCCGCGGCGACACGATCTACAACGGGGCCGTGGACAACGCCAGCGGGACCGCGGCGATGCTGGAGATGGCGCGGGCGGCGGCCGACGGGCGATGGAAGCCGAAACGGTCGATCCTCTTCGTCGGCGTGACCGCGGAGGAGCAGGGCCTCCTCGGATCGCTCTATCTCGCCCGGCACACGCCGGTACCGGCGGACAGGATCGCCGCCGACTTCAACATGGACGTTCTGTCGGTCCACGGCGAGACGGCCGACTTCACGCTGCTCGGGGTCGACCGCACGACGCTCGAGCCGCTCGCGCGGCGGGTCGCGCAGGCGGTGAACGTGAAGCTCGATCCGGACGCGCACCCGGAGCAGGGCTCGTATTTCCGGTCGGACCATTTCTCCTTCGTCCGCGTGGGCGTCCCGGCGATCAACGTCGAGCCGGGATGGCTGATCCGCGGCCACGACGCGGCGTACGGCGAAAAGCTCTTCCAGGACTACAACAACCATCACTATCACCAGCCGTCGGACGAGTTCGATCCGAAATGGAACCTGGCCGGAACCGTGCAGGAAGCGCGGTTCATCCTGCGGCTGATGGACGCCGTGTCGAACGCTCCCGAGATGCCGAAGCTCGAGAAAGAGGGCTTCCCGGCGGCGGTCGCGCTCTCCCACTGAGCGAGGCGATGCGGAGCGCCCGGATCCCGCCGCGGTGGACTCTCTCCGCGCGGCTCGCGGCGGCGATCCTGGCGGCGCTGACGGCCGCCTGCGCCGCCGCGCCGAAGCCGTCGCCGCAGATCCTCGCGCTCCGCCGGGCGCCGAAGGTGCGCGTTTCCGGGATCGTCGTCGACGCGGAAACCGGCAGGCCCGTCGCCGGCATCGAAGTGACGGGTCTTCCGCGGGGGAAAGACTATCCCTGGTGTCCGCCCGACACGACCGGCCGGGACGGCCGCTTCTCGCTCGAGCTCGCGGCGCCCGCGGAGTACTCCTTCCTTTTGCGGCTCGGGAAGATCTCGGTCCTGACGCCCTCGCGGGACGACCCGGGCTACGTGGACGTCGCCACGGAGCCCGGGCATCCGATCGACGGGATCCGGCTGAAGCTCATCCGGGAGGCGTTCGCCGGCCCAGCGCCGCCCGAGTGATCCGGCGAACCGGTGTCAGTCCCGGTTGCCGATCGAGACCGGCCCGTTCTCGGTCGAGAGCCGCACGAGCGGGCTCCCGGCGCCCCACGCGATCGTCTTCCCGTCGTCGTCCCGGTTGCGCCGCGCGTTCCGGTAGGCGTCGGCCCCGCAGTGGACCGGCGATCGCCCGGCCGTCGTCACGAGCACGCCCGACGCGTAGTTTTCCGCCAGATCGAGGTGCACGGGTCCGTTCTGCGTCCGTCCCTCGAGCTCGCCGCCGGTCCATGCCGAATTCTGCAGATCGACCGACAGCGGGCCGTTCTCGGCTTCGAGGTGGACCTTTCCGGAGCCTCCTTCGAAGCGGATCGGCCCGTTCGTGGTCCGGACTTCGAGGTCGCCGGAGGAGCGCCGGAGACTGACGGGCCCGTTCTCGCTCGCGATGCGGGCCCGGCCCGTGAAATCCGCAAGGGAAACCGGTCCGTTGTGCGTCTCGAGATCGACGGAAGCGTTCTTCGGCGCCCGTACGATCAGGTGGGCGGTCCAATCTTCTCCCGAAGGCCCGTGGACCGTCAGCCGCCCTCGCTCCCGGGAGATTCCGATCCTGCCGAGCGCCGCGGCATCGTCGTCGGGAACCGCCTTGCAGAGCGTGACGTGGAAATCCGGAGCGTCCGATCCGATCACGGTCATTCCGCCGTTCTCGGTCGGTCCGGCGACGAGCGGGGACGCTTCGGCGAGCGGGATCGTGAGGGAATCCTGGGCCACCGCGGCGTCGCGGCCGTCGAATTCGACGTGCCACTGTTCGCACCGGGTGATCCCCTCCCGGCCCGTCGTCGAAATGTTGCGGCCGTGGCGCCCGACGCGGGCGTCCGCCGCGGCCGCGGCGAGCAGGGCGGCGGGGAAAACGATCCAGGCGAGGGCGCGTGGGCTCATGGCGGTCTCCTTCGACCGTCAGACGCCCGGCTCCGGGATAGGTTTCGCGCCGGCCTCCCGGAGGATCTCCTCCGCCCGCCCCGCGACGGCTCGCGCCTCCGCCGGGGATTCCCAGGCGAGGCGCACGCGCCGCGAAAGGAGGTCGTCGACCGTCTTTGCTCCCGCGCGCTCGACTCCCCAGACGAGATCGGAAACCGTGTACGGAAGGCGCTCCGAGATCGGCCGCGCGAGGTCGGGTTCGCGGGCCATGCGGTCGATCGCGGCCGGCGCGTCCGCGCCTTCGCGCTCGACCACGCGGTCCGCCTGCGCCTCGGAGAGGCCGAGCCGCCGAAAGGCTTCGCGGCGCAGATCGGCGCGGAACGCTTCGAAATCCGCGATCGCGCCCCCGGGCAGAGGGGACTCGCGAGGGCGCGCCGGCCTCCTGCGGCCGAAATCGCGGTCGAGGATCCGTTCCGCGCGGTCGACGACGCGGCCGGCGGTCTTGCGCGCCGTCGTGAGCTTTCCCCCGACCGAGACGATGAGCCGCGGAACCGGCTCGGCGATCGACTCCTCCCGCGAGGCGTCGTCCGGCGAGTGATCGCGCGTCGCCGCCAGAAGCGGGCGCAGCCCCGCGAATCCCCCCGCGATCGACGCGTCGTCGAGGTTCGCCGACGGGAAGAACCGGCGCGCGGCGTCGAGCAGATCGGCCCGGTCGCCGGCGGTCGGCGCGACGGCGTCGGGCGAGACCGGGTCGTCGGCGTCGGTCGTTCCGAGGAGGGTGCCGCCGCGCCACGGGATCGCATAGCAGCGCCGTCCGCCGCGGTCGAGGAGCACGACCGCCGCGCGGACCGGGAGCACGCCGGCGGGGAGGTAGAAGTGGGACCCGCGCGAAGGGCGCACCGAGTCGGGAAGCTCCTCGCCGACGAGTCCGGAAAGCGCGTTCGACCACGGGCCGAGCGCGGAGACGACGACGCGGGCGCCGAACGCGGCGCGCTCGCCGGTCCGCCGGTCCTCCGTTTCCACGCCCGAAACGTCGCCTCCGGGCGCGCGCGCGATCCGGAGGACTGCCGTGTAGGAGAAGAGCCGGGCGCCGTGCGCCGCGGCGTCGCGGAGGAACGCGAGCGTCAGGAGGACGTCGTCGGCCTGCGCGTCGAAGTAACGGTAAGCGCCGGTCCATCCGGCCGGGTCGAGCCCCGGCGCCTCCGCGGCGACCTCCGGGCGCTCCTTCGCGAGGAACCGCGCCGGCTCGGTCCGCGTTCCGGCCGCGAGAGCGCGGTAGAGCGCGAGGCCGGCGGCGAGCATCGGCCGCGGGGGAGCGCTCGCCTCGCCGATCGGGAAAAGGAAGGGAAGCGGCCGGACGAGGTGGGGCGCGAGCCTGCCGAGCGCCGCGCGCTCGAGGCACGACTCGCGCACGAGTCCGAAGTGGAAGGATTCGAGATAGCGCTGCCCGCCGTGGATCAGCTTCGACGATTTCGACGAGGCGCCGGAGGCGAAGTCTCCCTTCTCGAGCAGCACGACGGAAAAGCCGCGCCGCGACGCTTCGCGGGCGACCGCGGCGCCGGTGATGCCGCCGCCGAGAACGGCGACGTCATGGAGCTCCGAGGAGGGCATCTTTCAGCACGGCCGCGCGCCAGCGCGAGTCGAGGAGCGTCTCGAGCTCGGCGGGCGTCGACGGCTGCGCCGCCGCGACGCGCGCGAGCGCCGATCGCGAGAGGAGGAATCCGGAATCGAGCTCGAGCGCGCCGGCGACCTCCTCCTTCTTCTTCGCGAGCGCGACGACCCGGCGCTCGAGCCCCGGGTCGGGCCGCCGTCCCGGCGGCGGAAGCGAGGGCCAGAGGTCGGGCGTGAGGTCCCCGGCCGCGCGAATGGCGTCCTGGAGCTCGCGGAGCAGCCCGCCGGGTAGGGCGCGCGGAAACCGGCGCAGCGCGGAGGCCGGGTCTTCGGCGGCGAGACGCGAGAGCCGGATGAGGTCCTCGGCGGAAAGCACCCGGAAGAGCGCGCGGTCGAGCTCCCGGGCGACGCGGTCGCGCGCGGCGGCGAGCTCCTGGAGATACGCGAGCTCCTTCCGGCCGAGCGCGCCCGAGCCTTTCACCCGCCACACGTCGGGGTCCGGGGGCCGGGCCGCGCTCCGGACGGTCTTCGCCACGACGTTGGCGCACTCTTCGGCGTGCCACGCGCCCCGGCCGAGCCGCGAGAGCTCGCCGGCGAGGATCGAGCCGAGCTCCTCCAGCCGCTCGACGTCCTTGCGCGCGTAGGCGAGGAGCTCGTCGGAGAGCGGCCGGCGGCACCAGTCCGCGCGCTGGTACTTCTTCTCGAGGACGATGCCGAAATACTTCTCGTAGAGATCGGAGAGCCCGAACTTCGGCAGGTTCAGGAAACGCGCCGCGAGCATCGTGTCGAAGACGCGCGCGGGAGCGAACCCGTACTTCGCGTGGAGCAGGCGCAGGTCGAAGTCGGCGCCATGCAGCACGAGCTCGCGATTCTCGAGCTCGCGGAAGAAGGGCTCGAGATCGTCCGACAGCGGGTCGTGCACGCGGACCGCGCCCGCGTAGGCGACCTGGACGAGGCCGAGGCGCTCGCCGTAGCGGTAGAACGAGTCTCCTTCGACGTCCAGCGCGATGCGGGCGGGATCCGCCCGCCGCAGGTCCGCGAGCGCCTCGAAGCCCCGGTCCTCCGTCACGCGGCGATCTTAACGGCTTCCGGCGGCTCGCGCCGTCGGCGCTCGACCGCCGGAAGCCTCTCAGATCGCGGACCTCCTCCTCGCCGGGCGCTTGCGCCAGAGGCGCTGCGCGTTTCGTCCCGGCGAGGAGACTTTCCGCGATCTGGCCTGCGCGGCTCGGGCTCGAGTCCCTCGACCGCTCCGGCGCCCCCAGCCCCGACCAACCGTTCGCGACCTCTCGGAGCTCGGATCGCGAACGTGCCCATCAGGGCCGCGGCGGGCGCTGTGACGCTCTCGGATAGACTCCCCGACACGGAGGTCCCGATGAAGAGATGGTCGATCGGAGGAGTGGCACTCGTTCTGGCGACCTCGATCGGAGCGGCGACGCTCGCGGGCGTGACGATGCCCGACACGGTTTCGGCTTCGGGCAAGACGCTGCGGTTGAACGGACTCGGGCTCCGCACCAAGGTCTTCTTCAAGATCTACGTCGGCGGTCTCTACCTCGAGAGCCCGACGCGGGAGCCCGCGAAGGCGATCTCCTCCGACGAGGCCAAGCGCGTCGTGATGCACTTCCTCTACAAGAAGGTGACGAGCAAGCAGCTGGTCGAAGCGTGGGAAGAGGGCTTCCGCGACAACGCCGGCGCGCTCGCGCCGGCCGTGAAGGCCGACCTCGCGAGATTCGAGTCATGGATGGGAGACATCGTCGCCGGCCAGGAGATCGTCCTGAGCTACGAACCGGGAAAGGGCACGACCGTCGAGCTCGCGGGACAGGAGAGAGGGACGATTCCGGGCGCGGAGTTCATGCGCGCGCTCTGGAGCGTGTTTCTCGGACCGCATCCGCCCACGGAAGATCTCAAGCGCGGGATGCTGGGCGAGAAGTAGACCGGATCTCCCTCACCCCGACCCTCTCCCGCGGGGAGACGGAGAAGGCCTACCGGAACGTTCCCGGCGAGACCGCGTACGTTCGATGCGCCGTTGGAATCGACTCGGGCGCGAACAGCGGCGGTTGCGCCTTGAAGATCGACAGCCGCTTTCCCCGGAAACTCACGAAGCCGGCCGCGCGGCGGGCGAGAGGCCCGAGCGCGGCGAGGTCCCGCGGGGAGAAGGAAGCCCAGGAACGCCGCTCGCGCAGGATCCGCTCGACGGCAAGCCGTCCGATTCCGGGGACGCGGAGCAGATCCTCCCGCGTCGCGCGGCTGATCTCGACGGGGAACCGCTCCGGGTGGGCGAGCGCCCAGGAGAGCTTCGGGTCGTGCGCGAGCGGCAGCCGTCCGGCGTCGTCGAAGACGAGCTCGTCGTCGCCGAAGCCGTAGCGGCGGACGAGGTGGTCCGCTTCGTACAGCCGGTGCTCGCGAAGCGCCGGCGTCTCTTCGCGCTCCTCGAGCGGCGTCCCTTCGATCGGGCGGAAGGCCGCGAAATGCGGATGATGAATCGTGCGCTCGCGCCACAGGGCCGACGTCGCCCGCAGGATGTCGCGGTCGTTCGTCGCATCGAGCCCGACGACGATCTGCGTCGTCACGCCGGAGGAGAGGAGCGGCTTTCCGCGGCGCGCGTCCCTCGCGACCGGCTTTCCCGATTGCGCGACTTTCTTCGCGCGTCGAAGGAGTGCGACGCCGGCCGAGAGCGATTTCTCCGGGGCGAGCGCGTCGAGCGTCCGCTGGCACGTCGTCTCCAGATTGTAGGAAAGCCGGTCGACCAGGAGCGCGAGCCGCTCGACCTGCGCCGGTTCGCAGCCCGCCACCGCTTTGGCGTGCAGATATCCGTCGTACTCGAGATCGAAGCGGAGCCGCTCGACGAGCGCGATCATCCGGTCCATCGCCCACACCGGATTCTTCGGAATCCCGGACGTCACGAAGAGTCCGGACGCCCAGCCGCGCCGGTATGCTTCGAGGAAGACCTCCGCGAGCTTCTCGGGCGCCAGCGCGTGGCGGGGCACGTCGTTTCCCGCCCGCATCGGGCAGTAGGCGCACGAGAACGCGCAGGCGTTGCTGAGAAGGATCCGGAAGATCCGCGTGGGCCCGAACCCATGCGAGAGGGTGCGAATGTTGAAGGGATTCAGGCCCCCGGCCTCTCCGAACCGGTCTCCGTCGCGGTCGTCGGCGGCCCCGCGCATCAGGATCTCGATCTTCTCGTCGGTCGTCAGCGCGTCGTGCATTCCGGAATGGTAGGCGTAAATCGGGCGCAACGCAAGCGGGAGATCAATAGAATGCTCGCGTGCATCCCCCTTCCAGTCAGCGCTGGCGCATCCGGGCGGCGGTGCTCTGTCTTCTCGTCGTTTTCGGAGCGGAGGTCCGATCGGGCCGGTGGCGGGAGCTCGCGGGGCGAGCCCGCGGCTTCTTCGCGTTCGCTTCGATGCCTTCCGAGACGGCGCGTCTCCACGGCTCGGCTTTCAGCGGACTGCGCAACGTCGCGCCGTTCGTGCGGGGCGTCGCCTCCGCCACGCCGCCGAGCTCGACGGTCGCGCTCTCGTTCGTTTCGGAAAAAGGCGACCGCGCGACGTACGCCGCGGCCTTCGAGCTCGCTCCGCGCCGGGTCGTGAGTTTTGCGCGGCGGCGAGAGGCCGATTTCGCGGCCGTCTTCCTCGCGCCCGGCGGCGCCTCCGCCGCGGACCGGCGCCTCGGCGGAACGCGCGGAACGAGCGTGCCCTTCGGCGAGCTCTTCCGGCTCCGGTGAGCTTCCTCCTGCACACGGCCGGGATTCTCGCGGCGATCGCCGTGTCCGCGTGCGCCGCCCGTTTCGCGGCGGACGCCTTTCTGGCCGGGCTTTCCCGCGCGGAGCGATGGGCATGGGCGCTCTGGCTCGGGCTCGCGCTCGAAGCGTCCGTCTACCTCGTGTTCCTCGCCGCCGGCCGGGCTCCGGGACCCGCGGTGATGGTCGGAGCGCCCGCCGTGATCGCGGCGGCGGCGATCCTGTTCCTTCGGCGGCGCCCACGGGCAACCGAGCCGGCGCCCGGTTCGCCGGCGCGTGCGCTCCTGGCGCTCTCGGTCGTCGCGGTCGCCGTCTTCGCGTTGGCGGCGCTCTCCGAGCCGATGTGGTCCAACGACTTCCTCGCGATCTGGGGATTCAAGGGGAAGACGATCTGGTTTTCCCGCGCGGTGCCGGACCGGATCTTTCACGATCCGGCGGTCGTCTGGTCCCACCCGGAATATCCGCTGTTCCTGCCCGCCGTTTTCGCCGCGCTGTCGGCCTCGATCGGCCGCTGGGACGACCACGCCCTCGCGGCTCTCTTTCCGCTGCTCCAGGCGGCGACCGCCGCCGCCCTCTACGGGTGGACGAAGAGGCGGTTCTCGACTTGCGCGGGCGCACTCGCGGCGATCCTGGCGGCGGCTTTCTTCCCGCTCTTCCGGGCCTTCGAGGTCGGGATGGCGGAGATCCCGCTCGCTCTGTCGCTCCTCCTCTTTTCGCAGGCCGCGGTCGATTTCGACGAAACGCCGTCCCGGTCCGCCGGCATGCGGCTGGCGATCGCGTCGTTGCTCGCGGCCGCGGTCAAGCGGGAAGGGACGCTCTTCGTCGTGCTCGCGGCGGGATGGATGGCCCTGCGAGCGCTTCGCCGCCGGAACGGGCGCGCGGTCCCGGTTCTGGCGCTCGCCGCCGCGCCCGCCGTTCTGCATGGGCTCCTGCTGACGGCGGCCCGAGGCTCGATCCCCGACCGGGATTACGACTGGTCCTTCGCGCGGCCGGACCGATGGCCGGCTCTCGCGGGCCAGGCGGGACAGGTCCTTTCCCACCTCTTCCGGGCGGGAGACGCGGCGACGTGGATCGCGTTCCTCGCTCTCGCCTTCTTCGCCGCGGCCGCCCGGCCCGCCGGCGGGGCTCCCGCGCTCGCGATCCTCGGGCCGGCGCTCTTGCTCCAGTCGTGCGTATACGTGGCGGTGTGCTCGTTTTCGACGTTCGACCCGGTCTGGCAGGCGAGCTTCGTGCCGCGGCTCGAGAACGCGCTCTTCCCGGTGATGGTCCTGGCCGTCGCGCCGCGCCTCGCGTTCCTCTTTTCTTCGGGTAGAGTCACCGCCGAATGACGGCGACGCTGCGACGCCTCTATCGCTCCCGCGCGCTCGTGTGGGTGCTGGCCAAGCGCGAGCTCAAGGCGCGCTACCGCGGCAGTTCCCTCGGCTTCCTCTGGTCGCTCGTCAACCCGCTGCTGCTGCTGGCGATCTACTCGGTCGTCTTCACGGTCGTCTTTGCGCCCCGCGCGGGCGGCGTGCATCCGTACGCGCTCTTCCTCTTCGGCGGCGTCCTCGCCTGGAGCTTCGTCTCCTCTTCGCTCCTCGACGCGGCGCAGACGTTCAAGAGCAACGGTCCGCTGCTGCGAAAGGTGATCGTCGCTCCCGAGATCTTCCCGGGCGTCTCGGTGCTCTCGCAGGCCTTCCATTTCCTTCTCGCCTTTCCGGTGCTGCTCGCCGCGACGGCCGCGTCGGTCCTCTGGTTCTCGGGACGGTTCGGATGGGCCGCGCTCCAGATCGTCCCCGTGCTCCTCCTGCTCGGCGCGGCCGTCCTCGGGGGCGCGCTCTTCGTCTCGGCCGCATCGGTGCACTTCCAGGATCTGCGCGACCTCCTCCAGAGCGTGCTGACCTTCTGGTTCTTCGCGACGCCGATCATCTATCCCCTCGAGGCGATCCCGGAGCGCTTCCGCCCGTGGGTCCGCGTCAATCCGGCGACGGCGTTCTTCACGGGCGTCCACGACTCCCTCTTCGACGACCGCTGGATCGGCGCCGCCGACTGGGCCGCGATGGCGGCGGCGGCGGCGGTCGCGCTCGCGATCGGCGGATCGACGTTTGCGCGTCTGCGCGAGTCGATCGCGGAGGAATCGTGACGGCGATCCTCGTCGAGCACCTCTCGAAGTCGTACCGCCGCTTCGGGCGAAGACGCTCGGCGGGGAGCCTCAAATCCGCGGTGCTCCACGGCCTCCGCGGCGGGCCGGTCTCGCCGGGGACGGTCTTTCCGGCGCTGACGGACGTGAGCTTCTCCGTCGGGAAAGGGGAGACCGTCGGGATCGTGGGGGAGAACGGCTCGGGCAAGTCGACGCTGCTGAAGGTCCTCGCCGGGATCCACGCGCCGACGTCGGGACGCGTCGAGACGAGCGGACGGGTCGCGGCGCTGATCGAGCTCGGCGCCGGGTTCCACCCGGAGATCACCGCCCGCGAGAACGTCGAGATCAACGGGATGCTGCTCGGCCTCTCCCGGAAGGAGATCGCGGCGCGCCTCGACGCGATCGTCGCCTTCGCGGGAATCGAGCGCTTCCTCGACGAGCCGGTGAAGACGTTCTCCTCGGGGATGACCGTCCGGCTCGGCTTCGCGGTCGCCGCCCATGCGGACCCCGAGATCCTCCTCGTCGACGAGGTGCTCTCGGTCGGCGACGAGCAGTTCACCCACCGCTGCCTCGAGCGGATCGCCGATTTCCAGCGCGAGGGACGCACGATCGTCGTCGTGAGCCACGATCTCGAGCTCGTGATCGCGACCGCGCGCCGCGCGCTCCGGCTGTCCGGCGGTCGGCTCGTCGCCGACGCCCCGGCCGCCGAGGTCGTCGGGCGGTATCGCGAGGAGGTCGCGTACCGCGAAGGGGAGGCGCGCGCCGCGTCCGCCGGCGAGGGAAACCGCTGGGGCTCGGGAGCCGCGCGGATCGAATCGGTCCGGCTCCTCGACGGCGACGGCCGCTCCGCGGGCGTTCTCTCCGCCGGCCGGCCGTTCTCGATCGAGGTCGCAGGAAGGGCCGGGGCGGCGATCGCCGACTTCGTCGCAGGAGTGCGGATCTCGCGGATCGACGGGACGACGGTCTTCGGGACGAACACCTCGATCGACGGGCACCGCGCGGAATCGGTCGAGGGGGAGTTCCGCGTCGCCGTCGACTTCCCGGCGGCGGACCTCACGGCGGGAACCTACTCGCTCGACGCGGCGGTGCACGCGGCCGACGGCGCCCCCTACGATTACCGGGCCGACGTCCTGCGGTTCGACGTCTACGCGCCGGAGGCGACCTCCGGAGTGTGGAGAGCGGAGCACCGGTGGGACCTTTCCCGCGCGGGGCGGTGGACGAAATGAGCGACCGCCGCCTGCTCCTCCTGCTGCTCGCGGCGCTCACGGTGCTGCTCTTCCTCGAGCTTCCCGGGTCGTGGCTGTTCGAGCCGGACGAGGCCCGGTACGCGGAGATTCCGCGGGAGATGCTCGCGACCGGGAACTGGCTCGTCCCGAAGCTGAACGGCGTCGACTATTTCGAGAAGCCGCCCCTGACCTACTGGGCCAGCGCGATCTCGATCGGCGTCCTCGGCCACAATCCGTTCGCGGCGCGGCTTCCGGAGCGGCTCGCGATCGTCGGGACCGCGCTCCTGATGCTCGCCGCGCTCCGCAAGCCATTCGGCGAGCGGGTGGCGCTGCTTTCGGCCCTCGCCTTCCTTTCCTCGCCGCTCGTGTTTTCGCTCGGACGCGTCGCGCTGACCGACGGCGTGCTCACGTTCACGATGGCGCTCACGCTCTTCTCGCTGCACCGGTTCCTCCTCGCGACCGCGGAAGACCGGCCCGCCCGCGGCGCCGCGGCGCTCGCGGGCCTGGGGTGCGGGCTCTCGCTCCTCGACAAGGGGCTCATCGGCCTGGTCCTCCCCGGCGGCGCGTTCGTCTTCTGGTGCCTGATGCGGCGCGACGCGAGGCCCGTCGGGCGCGTCCTCCTCTCGTGGGCCCCGGTCACGTGCCTCACGGCGGCGGTGCCGTACTTCGTGGCGGTCGAGAAAGCGGCGCCCGGCTTTTCGAAGTTCTTCTGGGTCCACGAGCACTTCGCGCGGTACGCGACCGCCGAAGCCTCGCGGCCCGGAGCCTGGTGGTATTTCCTGGTGACGTTTCTCGTCGGAATGCTCCCGTGGACGTTCTTCTCTTCGCGGCTGGGGAGGCGGCTCTGGTGGTCGCGCCGCCGCGAGACCGTCCCCGACGCCTCCGACCTCTGGTTCGCGCTCTGGTTCTCCGTGATCATCGTCTTCTTCTCGCTGTCGCATTCGAAGCTGACGCCGTATCTCCTGCCGGCATGCCCCGCGGCGGCCGTGCTCTTCGCGCGTCTCCTCGACGCGAACCTCCGAAGCGGCGAGAAGACTCCTTCGCGGCCGCTCGCGTTCCACGCGCTTTTCTGGACGATCGTCGCGCCGGCCGGGTTCGTGCTCCTGATCCGGGGCGGAGAGCTCGCCCGCTATGGCGTTGCGGCGCTCGCCGCGTTTGCGCTCGGCGCGCTCGTGATCACCGCCTGGGCGGGAGCGTTCGCGTCGAAACGCCGCCCGCTCGCCGGCATCGGCGTCGTCGTGGCCGGCTGGTGTATTTTCTACGCGGCCTTGATCGTCGCCTTGCCGGCCGTCGCCGTGGACCAGTCCGCGCACGACCTCGCCGTCGCCGCCGGCCGAGCGGCCGGATCGGACGCCGAGGTCGTCTGCTATCACACGTACCTGCAGGGGTTCCCGTGGGAGCTCGAGCGGCGCGTGCGGATCTTCGGGTGGAGGGGGGAGCTCGCGTTCGGGAGCGCGCGCGGCGGCCAGGCGTCGTGGTTCCCTTCCCGCGACGCGTTCTGGAAGGAGTGGGATTCGTCGAAGAAGATGGTGGCGCTCCTGCGGAAGAAGGACCGGTCCGACATGTACGGCCACCGCGCCGAGCTCGTCGCGCAGAACCGGAAATTTTTCGTCGTGAAGAACTTCCCGGCGGGGCCGTGAGAGAGAAGTTTCTTCCGTTCGCGAAGCCGTCGATCGGGGAGGAGGAGATCGCCGAGGTCGCCGACTCGATGCGATCCGGATGGCTGACGACGGGGCCGAAGACGGAGCGCTTCACGGAAGAGTTCCGCGCGTACGTCGGCGGACGGTTCGCGTCCGCGATCTCGTCGGCGACCGCCGGCCTCCACGTGGCGCTGCTCGCGCATCGCATCGGGCCGGGCGACGAGGTGATCACGACGCCGATGACCTTCGCCGCGACGTTGAACGTGATCGTGCTCGTCGGCGCGACCCCCGTTCTCGCGGACATCGACCGCCATACGCTCAACGTGCGCGCCGACGAGATCGAAAAGAAGCTCACGCCGAAGACGCGGGCGATCATTCCCGTCCACTACGTCGGCCAGCCCTGCGACATGGACCCGATCCTCGCGCTCGCCTCCGCGCGGGGGATCGCGGTCGTCGAGGACGCCGCGCACGCGATCGGGACCGAATACAAGAAGCGCCGGATCGGCTCCCTCCCGACGACGTCGGTCTTCTCCTTCCATCCGAACAAGAACATCACGACCGGCGAAGGCGGCATGGTCGTGACCGACGACGAGCGCGTCTTCGAGACCGTGTCGCTCCTGAAGTTCCACGGCATGGACCGCAACGCCTGGAAGCGGTTCGCGAAGGCGGGGAGCCCGCGCTACGACATCGCGCTTCCCGGCTACAAGTACAACATGATGGACATCCAGGCCGCGATCGGCCTCCACCAGCTCCCGAAGCTCGAAGGGTTCATCGGGAAGCGCGCCGCGATCGCCGCGGCGTACCAACGCGACTTCGCCGACGCGCCGTTCCTCCTCCCGGAGCCCGTGCCGTGGCCGTCGCGGCACGCGTGGCACCTCTACGCGCCGCTCGTCGACCTCGACCGGCTCACGATCGACCGCGACCGCTTCATGGCGGAGCTCAAGGAGCGCAACATCGGGTGCGGGCTCCACTACTGCGCCGCCCACGAGTTCTCGTACTATCGCGACCGGTTCGGGTGGCAGCCGGAGGACTTTCCCGAGGCGCACTTCGTTTCCGAGCGAATCGTTTCGCTCCCGCTCTTCCCCGACATGACCGAAGCCGACCGGGGCGACGTGGTGCAGGCCGTCTTCGACATCGCGAAGAAATTCCGGAGATAGCCGGCGCGCGGATGCATCGAGCCGGACCGGCGAGTTCCGCGCGCCACGCGCCAACTGTTGGAATCGGTTAGGATTAGCGCCGATTTGACCGAGCGACCCGACATTTCGGTGGTGATCCCCGTCTACAACGAGCAGGAGAACCTGCCGGCGCTCCTGCCGCGGCTCCTGCCGGTGCTCGATCGTGTCGGCCGTCCGTACGAGGTGCTCTTCGTCGACGACGGGAGCCGCGACGCTTCGCTCTCGATCCTGCGCTCGTTCGTCGAGGCGCACCCGGGCAAGGTCCGCGCGCTCGAGCTTTCGCGGAATTTCGGACAGCATCCGGCGATCCTCGCGGCCTTCCAGCGCGCCCGCGGGAAGGTCGTCGTCACGCTCGACGCCGACCTCCAGAACCCGCCCGAGGAGATCCCGAAGCTCCTCGCCCGCATCGACGAGGGATACGACGTCGTCGGCGGCATCCGCCGGCAGCGGAAGGATTCGTGGTTCCGCCGCGCCGCGTCGCGCATGGTCAACCGCGTGACGGGCGCGATCACCGGGATGCGCCTGTCCGACTACGGCTGCATGCTGCGCGCGTATTCGCGCGACGTCGTCAACGAGATCAACGCGTGCGAGGAGAACGCGACGTTCATCCCGGCGCTCGCGCAGTCGTTCTCGCGGCGTCCGACGGAGGTCGAAGTGGCGCACGCCGAGCGCGCCGCCGGGCGATCGAAGTACTCCCTCTACCGGCTGCTGCGCCTGAACTTCGACCTGATGACGGGCTTCTCCGTCGTCCCGCTCCAGATCTTCACGCTGTTCGGCTTCGTCGTCGCCGCCGGAGGCGTCGGGTTCGGCATCTTCCTCGGCATCCGGCGGCTCATCGTCGGCGCGGAAGTCGAGGGGGTGTTCACGTTGTTCGCGATCCTCTTCACCGTCGTCGGAGTGCTCCTCGCCGGCCTCGGAATCGTCGGCGAGTACATCGGCCGGATCTATCATGAGGTGCGCCGCCGCCCCCGGTTCTCGGTGCGCCGCGAATATGGAGCTCCCTCCGCATGAGCGACGAAAGAATCCTCGTCTTCGGGTTCTCCGATCTCGGATACCGCTGTCTCGAGCACCTGATCGGGCGCGGAGAGAAGGTCGTCGGGTGCTACACGTACTCCGACCCGCCGGGGCCCGGGGGCTGGCCGCCGTCGCTCTCGTCGCTGTGCGCGTCGCACGGGATCCCCTGCTGGACGGACGTCCGGTGGACCGCGGAGGAGCTCTTCCACGCGCGCACGCTCGCTCCCGATATCGTCTTCTCCTTCTACTACCGCGAGCTGCTGCCGCGCGAGGTCCTGGCGCTCCCGCGCCTGGGCGCCTTCAACATGCACGGGGCGCTGCTCCCGAAGTACCGCGGCCGCGCGCCGGTCAACTGGGCGGTCCTCGAAGGGGAGAAGGAGACGGGCGCGACCCTCCACCAGATGGTCGAGAAGGCGGACGCCGGCCCGATCGTCGACCAGGAGAAGGTCCCGATCGGGCCGGACGACACCGCCTTCGAGGTCCAGAAGCGGGTCACCGAGGCCGCCGTCCGGATCCTCGATCGGCAGCTCGACGCGTTGAAGCGCGGCGCGGCGCCGCGGCGTCCCCAGAATCTCGAGGACGGCTTCTACCGCGGCCGCCGACGTCCGGAGGACGGGCTGATCGACTGGAACCGCCCCTCGGGGCGCGTGCACGATCTCGTGCGCGCCGTGACGCACCCGTATCCCGGCGCCTACACCGACCTCTTCGGAGGGAAGACGTTCGTCTGGAGGACCCGCCTCCCGGGGCTGTCGGTCCACGACGCGTATCCCGGACAGATCAACGTCGAAGGGCCTCGCCTTCTCGTCTGCTGCGGCGACGACCGCTACATCGAGATCCTCGTCCTGCAGCGGGAGGGAAAACCCGAGATGACCGCGGCCCAGTGGGTCGCCCGCATGCAGCAGGAGAATCGATGAAGGTCCTGATCCTCGGCGTCAACGGTTTCATCGGCAACGCGCTCACCGAACGAATCCTCACGTCGACGGACTGGCACGTGTACGGTCTCGACATGGCGAGCGACAAGATCGAGCCGTTCCTCGCCGACCGCCGATTCCAGTTCCTCGAGGGCGACATCGCGATCAACAAGGAGTGGATCGAGTACCACGTCAAGAAATGCGACGTGGTGCTCCCGCTCGTCGCGATCGCGACGCCGGCGACCTACGTGCGCCAGCCGATCGCCGTCTTCGAGCTCGACTTCGAGGAGAACCTCCGCGTCATCAAGCAGTCCGTGCGCTACAAGAAGCGGGTGATCTTCCCGTCGACGTCGGAGGTGTACGGGATGTGTCCCGATCCCGAGTTCGACGAGGAGAGCTCGAACTTCGTGTACGGGCCGATCTCGAAGCAGCGCTGGATCTATTCGTGCAGCAAGCAGCTCCTCGACCGGGTGATCTGGGCCTACGGCCAGTCGGAGGGCCTGCGATTCACGCTCTTCCGCCCGTTCAACTGGTTCGGGCCGAACCTCGACAACGTGGACTCGCCGAAGGAGGGGTCGTCGCGCGTGCTGACGCAGTTCCTGCACAACATCCTCTACGGCGAGCCGATCAAGCTGGTCGACGGCGGGTGGCAGCGCCGCTCGTTCACCTACATCTCCGACGGCATCGACGGGCTCATGCGGATCATCGCCCACGAAGACCAGGCCAACGGCGGCATCTTCAACTTCGGCAATCCCGAGAGCGACCTCTCGATCCGCGAGCTCGCCGAGAAGCTCAAGGCCGCCGTCGCGAAGTATCCCGGCTACGAGGAGATCGGCCGCCGCGCCGAGATCGTGGACGTGTCCGCCGCGGACTACTACGGTCCCGGCTACCAGGACATCGCCACGCGCGTCCCGTCGATCCGCCGCGCGAGGGAGATCCTCGGCTGGGAGCCGCGCATCGACTTCGACACGGCGCTGCAGATGACGCTGGACTTCTATCTCACCGGTCGCAAACCTCCGGTGCCGTGAGGCGGCGCGGACCATGCGCGGCGTTATACGGGTCCGTCGGCCCGGCCGGCGGCTCGACGTACGTCTTCAGTACGCCTTCACCGCCGGCCGGCCCGCCGAACCCGTCTTCCACCACGTCTGGCCGCGCCTCGTCGGTCGACACGCCGTCAGCCCGGCCTGGGGGCGCGGGCCCCGAGGCGCGGCGAGGCGCGAGCCCGGCGGGATGCGGGCGTCCGAGCCCGCGGCCGCGGCGTACCGGCGCGTACGTTAAGGCCGCGGGTCGCGGCGCACGCGCCCGCCCGGCTCGATGCATCGCCGCGTCCGATCTCTGATCATGCGCATTGCGCTGAAAGTCGACTGCGACACCGCGGAAGGGACGCGGCGCGGAATCCCCCGGCTGCTGGCGCTCTTCGAGAAGAAGGGGATCCGCGCGACGTTCTTCTTCTCGCTCGGCCCGGACCGGTCGGGGCGCGCGGCGCTGCGCGTCTTCACGCGAAAGGGGTTCCTCCGGAAGATGCTTCGCTCGCGCGCCCCGTCCCTCTATCCGCTGCGAACGATGCTTTCGGGAACGCTCCTGCCGGCGCCGATAATCGGCAAGACCTGCCGCGCCGAGATTCGATCCGTCGCCGCCTCCGGGCACGAGACGGGCGTGCACGCCTGGGACCACGTGGGCTGGCACGACGGGCTGCCGCGCTGGACGGCGAAGCGGGTCGCGTCGGAATACCGGCGCCTCCACGAGGAGTATCGCGCGATCTTGGGCTCGGACGCGCACGCTTCGGCGTGCCCCGGGTGGACGGTCTCGGAGGCCTATCTCGCCGAGCGGGAGAAGTACCCGCTCCTGTACACGTCCGACACCCGGGAAGGCGGCCCCTTCCGGCCGCGGGTCGGCGGCGCGGCGTCCGCGATCCCGGAGATCCCGTCGACGCTTCCGACGCTCGACGAGAAGCTGGGAGATCCCGAATTCCGAGGGCCCGACGACCTGAGGCGCTGGTTCGCCGGCGCGCCGCGGGGAGACGCCGTCCATACGATCCACACGGAAGTCGAGGGGGGGCCGTACCGGGAGTGGTTCGAACGGCTCCTCGACGACTGGAAGAGCCGCGGAGCGGAGTTCGTCGCGATGGAGACGTTCGGGATCGAGGCGAGGGAGCGACTCGCGGAGCTCCCCGTGCGGACCATCGCGGCGATCACGCTTCCGGGACGCGCCGGAACGGTCGCCTCCGGGTGGTAGCGGGCGCGGCGATACATCGAGCCGGACGGGCGCGTCTCACCCGCGTCTCCCTCCGACGTACTATTTCAGTACGCCTGCGGTCACCGCGGGCGAGCCGCATCCCGTCGGGCTCGCGTCTCGACGCGCTTCGCCGTCCTCGCCGGACTCGAACGTCGATGCCTCGGATTCAGCTTTTCAGCCGAGTTGCGTGCCCGGTGAGGGAAAAGAGAAATATGACCACCGCGGCGGCGAGGCCGAGGAACGCGCCCGCGCGAAACGGCCGCTCGTCGTAGAAGAGCGCGACGCGGTGGCGTCCCGCCGGCACCCGCACGCCGCAGAAGGTTCCGTTGGCGATCTCGACGGGAGCGGGGGCGCCGTCGATCGTGGCCCGCCAGTACTCGAAGTACGTCGCGGCGAAAACCGCGACGGTGCCGGAGGAGCTGTCGAAATCCGCGGAGAACCCGTTCCCGATTTCGCGGAAGCGCGCGACCTTCGCATCGGGAGGCGGGCCCGCCGGATCACGATCCGGACCCCGCAGCACGACGTCGGCGGCGGGATCGAAGCGGGAGGAGGCGACGAGATCGACGGTGCCGGAGAGGGATGTCCGGCGGAAGATCCGGGACGAGGCCCGCACGATCGGAATCGGCCGCAGAGCCTCCCAGACGTACACGCGACGCCCCGAGAGGCTCGCGGCGACGCGGGGGCGGAACCCCGGCAGGATCGCTGCGGAATCCGTGATCGCCGAGCCGACGGACGCCGCCGAAAGCAGCCGGGCCCGTTCGTCCGGAGGCTTCGCCGCGACCGCCTCGAAGAAGACGCGATCGAGGAAACCGTACGAGCCGTCCGGGTCCTTGTCGTAGGCGTACTGGAGCCCGTCGGGAATCCCGGTCAGGGGCCACAGCTCCGCGCGCCCCGTCTCGATCAGGCCGCCGACGTCGTCGGCGGCGAAGGCGTGCCGCATTCCGTACTTCACGACCGTGAATTCGGGAAGGCCGCCGACCCAGGTTCGGCCGGACGCGGCGGCTGCGGACGCGAGCGCCGGCCGCGCGACGTACGGCGCCGACGGAACCGACACGAAAAGCGGCCATCCGGAGGGGAGGAGTGTCGCGAGCACCGCCCCGAGGAAGAGCGGGAGCCGGCCGCGCCCGGGCGGGCGGGCGGCGGCGAGCGCGACGAGCGCCATCGCGCCGGCCCCGCAGAGCGCGTCGATCGCGATCGTGCTCGATATTCCGGGGAGGACCCGGTCGGGGCCGAACGCGAGTCCCCGGAACGCCGGCGCCAGGAGCCCGCGAAACGCCGACGGCGCGCCGAAGACCAGGCCGGCGCCTGCGAGCAGCAGCGCTCCGGCCCCGATCGCCGCCCGCGAGAGAGCTCGGGTCGAAACGCGCTCCGTCCACGCGTCGGCGGCGAGCGCCGCGAGCGACGAGATCGCCAGCGCCGCGGGGAGAGCGAATTTGACCGGATACCGGAAGTGGCGAAGCGGCGGGATCGCCCAGAGGGCTTCGAAGAGCGGCGTGCGGAAACCATACGAAAGAAGGAGAAAAAGGATCGCCGCGGCGAAAGCCGCGCGAACCGCGAAGCGCCCGCGAAACGCCGGGATCGCGAGCGCGGAGATGACGAGAAGCAGACCCGCGAGCCCGAAGTTCAGGGACCACAGATACGGCTGAAGCGAGTCGAAGAGGCGATATCCCCAGAAGGCGCCCGAGACGAGAGGCCGGGGCGATCCGAAGACGAGCGGGAACACGCTCTCGACGGCCCGGATCGGGACGTTTGCCGCCGCGTTGAACTGGTCGCGCGAGAAGAGATGCTCGCCGCGGAACGACCAGGGCACCGCGGCGCGCGTCGCCAGCAGGAGCGGCGCCGCGAGGAGGAGCGCCCCGAGCCCCGCGCCGACGGCGGCCGCGCCGGCGCGAAGCCCGCGTCGAGTGCTCCGCCCGAGGGCGATCAGGATCGGAATCGCGCAGGCCGCGACCGTCCAGGCGGAGATCGCCGGCTCGCCCGCGAGGAGCTGCAGACCGAGGGCGATCGCGAGAGCGAGCGCGGAACGGAGCTGCGGAAGCCTGCGCTCGCCCGCACGGGCGAGGCGAACCGCTTCCGCGACCGCCCACGGGGCCCAGGCCGCCGCGGCGGCGGCGTTCGTGAACGCGGCGGCATACGACAGATACGGCCCGGAGAACGCGTACCCGGCGCCTCCGATCCAGGACGCGCGGCGGGACGCGCCGAGCCTTCGCGCGAGGACGGCGGCGCCGAAAAACGCCCAGACGACGTGGAGCAGCAGGTGCAGATCGAAGGCGGCGGGCGCGGGGAGGACCCGGTAGAGGAGATGCGTCGGGTAAAGCGTGACGGTGTTCGGGTTCGGGATGAGCGGCTCGACGTTCGAGGCGGCGAAGTCGAGGAACGGAACGACGCCCGCGCGCTCGCGCGCCGCGGCCCATTGCGCGATCGGAAAGTGAGTGATGAACGCGTCCCGGAAGCAGAGCAGGCGCGCTCCCGTGACGAGCGGGAGGAGAGGAAGGAAGAAGAGCGCGAGAATGCCGAGCGGAAGGAGCCGATCCTTGACTTTCACGGCTCGCGTCGGGTCGTTCCGCAGCTCAGGTCTTCGCCTCTCCCTCGATGGGAGACGCGTCCGCCATAGCCTCGGCGGCGGCGGAGGCCGGCGTCCGCGAGGGCGCCGGGTGAGGGTGGAGAGATCCGCCCCCTCACCCGCGACTCCGTCGCGACCTCTCCCACGAGGGGAGAGGTGAAGCGAAGATCGCTCGATCCTCCCTTCCTTCCCCAATCGGAGAGGAGCGGCCGGCCGGCTCTCCGGAGCCCGTCGGGTTCGCCGGCCGGCCGCTCACCGGAAGATCGCGCTCTTCCAGACTCCCCACGTCCGGAGCTTGAACTCGACGAGCACCCAGAGGATCGAGAAGCCGTAGCGTGTCGAGCGCCGAAAGTTGATCTGCGAGGCTTCGTCGAAGTATCGCGTCTCGATCGGGATCTCGCGGAAGCGCATCCCGCGCGCGACGCCCTGAGCGATGATCTGCGTGTCGAAGATGAAGTCGTCGGAGTTCGCCTCGAGGCGCACGGACTCGAGATAGCGGCGCGAGTAGGCGCGGAGCCCGCTGTGGATCTCCGTGAAGTAGCGGAGGAACGCCGCGTTCGCGCACGCCGTCAGGAAGACGTTGGCGTAGTACTTCCAGCGCGGCATGCCGCCCTCGAGCGCGCGGCCGCCGAGCATCCGGCTGCCGAAGACGGCGTCGCTCTCGCCCGCGAGGATCGGCGCGACGAGCTGCGGCAGCACGCGCGGGTCGTACTGATGGTCGGGGTGCACCATCACGACCGCGTCGGCGCCGGCGGCGAGCGCCTCTCGGTAGCAGGTCTTCTGGTTGGCGCCGTAGCCGCGGTTGCGCTCGTGGACGACGACCTTCAGGCCGAGCTTCCGCGCGAGATCCGCCGTGCCGTCCTTCGAGGCGTCGTCGACGAGGATGATCTCGTGGACCCACTCCTTCGGCACGTCGGCGAGCGTGCGCTCGAGCGTCTTCGCCGCGTTGTAGGCGGGCATGACGACGACGACCTTGCGCCCGTCGAGCTCGGCGGGGCGGCTCATGCGAAGTTCCTTAGAATAGGCGACGATTGAACCACGAGGCGCAGTCTCGTTTCTCCGTCAGAGCCGTCGCAATCGTCCTTGCGAGCTTTGCGTTTGCAACCGTCTTCTGCGTGAACCTGTTTCCGCACTATCGAAATCCCAACGAGCTTAGTCGATTCGATCTCGTGGTGTCGATCGTCGATCGGGGGAGCCTGTCGATCGGCCCCGAGTTGGCCAAGTTCGGGTATCACGAGGACAGGTCGGTGTTTCGGGGCGAGTTCTTTTCGAACAAGGCTCCCGGTCTGTCCTTTGCCGCGGTTCCGGCATACGCGCTCATCCGGCTCTTTACCGGACCCGCAAGCGAGACGACGCTCGTGCCAATTCTCTTCGTGATTCGCCTGCTGACGGTCTCGAGCGTCGGTGTTTTCGCACTGCTGGTTTTTTCACGCCGGCTCCGTCGGTCGCGTATGGATCCTCGGTGGATTCCGTCCGTTGTTTTCGCTCTCGCTTTCGGTACCCCTTGGCTCGTCTATTCACGCTCTTTCTTCTCGCACGCTTGGACGGCGGCGCTTCTCTATCTCGCGTTCGAGTGCCTTCATCGTCCGGAGGAGAAGCCGTGGCATCCCGCGCTCGCCGGATTCCTGGCCGGATGGGCCGTTCTTTCCGAATATCCGGCCGCAATCGTTGCGATGCTGCTCCTCTTCGATGCGACCTGGCG
>DATFVB010000171.1 GCA_035260525.1 Thermoanaerobaculia bacterium | reverse complement strand
TTCAGATCGACTCGGAAGCGCGGCGAGGCGCGAGCCCGCCGGGATGCGGGTGGCCGGCCGGCGCCTAAGGCGTACCGACGAGCGTACGTCGTGGCGACGGCCGGCGGCACGCGCCCGGCCGGCTCGATGCATCCGCCTTCGCTGAAGCTTCGGCGCAACAAGTCGCCGCGCCTGCCTAGCCCTGCCAGGGGCCGCAACGCAACTCAATTCAGATCGACTCGGAAGCGCGGCGAGGCGCGAGCCCGCCGGGATGCGGGTGGCCGGCCGGCGCCTAAGGCGTACCGACGAGCGTACGTCGTGGCGACGGCCGGCGGCACGCGCCCGGCCGGCTCGATGCATCGCCGCGCCTGCTGCTGCTAGCCCGCGGAACGGGCGAGCAGCTCCTGATCCCGATACTGCAGCCGATACAGCTTCGCATACAGCCCGCCGCGATCGAGGAGCTCCGCGTGCGTGCCGACCTCGCGCACCTCTCCCTTGTGCAGCACGACGATCCGCGACGCCTGCCGGATCGTCGACAGGCGGTGCGCGATCACGAGCGACGTCCGCCGCGCCAGCAGCCGCGCGAGGCCGTCGCGGATCTCCATCTCGGTCTCGGTGTCGATGTTCGCCGTGGCCTCGTCGAGGATCAGGAACTCCGGATCGAACGCGAACGCGCGGGCGATCGAGATCAGCTGCTTCTGGCCGGCCGAGAGCCCTCCCCCGCGCTCCTGCAGCACGGTGTCGTACCCCCGGGGCAGCCGCTCGATGAATCCCGCGGCGCGCGCCTCCTCCGCGGCCCGGCGCACCTGCGCGTCGGTGATCGCGCGGTTGCCGAGACGGATGTTGTCGGAAATCGAGCTCGTGAAGAGGAACGGGTCCTGCAGAACGATGGCGAACCGTGAGCGCAGGTCCGCGAGGTCGAAGCGCCGGACGTCCTCGCCGTCCACGCGCACGACGCCGACCCCGGCGTCGTAGAACCGCAGGAAGAGCGACGCGATCGTCGTCTTTCCGGCGCCGGTGTGCCCGACGAGGGCCAGCCGCTCTCCCGGCCCGGCCTCGATCGACACGTCCTTCAGGACCTCCTCCCCCCGCGCGTACGCGAACCAGACCCGTTCCATCGCGAGCCGCCCCTCGCGCGGCGGCCGGACCGGAGCGGCGGGAGAAGCGATCGCGGCCGGCGTGTCGAGGAGCCGGAAGATCCGTTCCGAAGAGGCCATCGCCGCCTGGAGGATGTTGTACTTGTCCGAGAGGTCGGCGATCGGCCGGAAGAAGCGCTGCGCGTACTGGATGAACGCGACGAGGACGCCGATCGAGATCGCCCCGCGGATCACCCCGCTTCCGCCGACGCCGATGATCAGGGCGAGCCCGAGCGCCGACAGGAGCTCGACGCCCGGGTAGAACACGGAGTAGTAGAAGATCGCGCGGATGTACGCCTGCCGGTGCGCGTCGTTGATGACCGAGAAATCCCGGCGCGCGCGCTCCTCCCGGTTGAAGAGCTGGACGACGGGCATCCCGGTGATGTGCTCCTGGAGGAACGCGTTGATCCGCGCCAGACGCACGCGGATGTCGCGGTACGTCTCCCGCGACCGTTTCCGGAACCACGCCGTGAACGCGATGATGAGCGGGAGGGTCAGGAACGTGACGAGCGCGAGCAGCGGGTTCAGCAGGAAGAGCGCCGCGACGATGCCGGCGAGCGTGAAGACGTCGCCGACCATCGCGACGATTCCCGACGTGAAGAGCTCGTTCAAGGCGTCGACGTCGCTCGTGAGCCGCGTCATCAGGCGGCCGACCGGATGGCGGTCGAGGTAGCCCACGTCCGCCCGCTGCAGGTTCTCGAAGATCTCCGCCCGAAGGTCGTACATGATCCGCTGCCCCATCCAGTTCACGATCCAGACCTGCGCGTACGTCAGGACGAACGAGAGGAGGAGCGACGCGAGGAACGCGGCGGCGAAGAAGTCGACCCCGGCGCGCCCGGCCAGCGACACGTGGAGGCGCGAGGCCACGGCCGCCGCCGCGCGGCCGATGAAGGAGGACCCGCTCCCGGGGCGCGGCGCGATCGAGATGTCGAGCGCCGCGGCGGTCAGCGCCGGGCCCATGAGCTGGAAGAGCGACCCGAGAAGGATCAGCACGACTCCCGCGATCAGGCTGCCGCGGTAAGGCCGGACGTAGCGGAGGAGCCGCCGCGCGAGGCGCGCGTCGTAGGCCTTTCCGAGGACCTCCTCCTCGTGCGGCGAGGCGGCGCTCATGCGGACTCGACCTCCTCCTCGAGCCGCTGGCGGTCCCACATCGCCGAATACACGCCGCCGCTTTCCACGAGCTCCGCGTGCGTGCCGCGCTCGACGATGCGCCCCTCGTCGAGAACGACGATCTCGTCGGCGTCGCGAAGCGACGAAAGCCGGTGCGCGATCAGGAGCGTCGTCCGGCGGCGGACGACG
>DATFVB010000170.1 GCA_035260525.1 Thermoanaerobaculia bacterium | reverse complement strand
ACTGCCTTGCCACCCTCCGTGTCATCCTGAGCGAAGCGAAGGATCTGCCCCGGTTCCTCGGAGGCGAACGTACCGGAGCAGATCCTTCGTCGCACGGCTCCTCAGGATGACAGGAGAAAATGGCTCGTCGAATGACCTCGTCTCGCCGGTCCTCCGTGTCATCCTGAGCGAAGCGAAGGATCTGCCCCGGTTCCTCGGAGGCGAACGTACCGGAGCAGATCCTTCCGTCGCGCGGCTCCTCAGGATGACTGAGAAGAGGGGGATCCGGAGAGCGGCATCAGGCCGCCTACGACGGTTCCTTGTCCAGGTCCTTCCGGATCTCCTCTCCGATCCGGCGCGACACGAAGATCTGCTTGAGGTAGTTGAGCGACGTGATCGCGAAGGGGACGCCGACCGCCGAAAACGGCGCGCCCATCGCCGCGAGCGCGAGATGGCGGGCCTTCTCCGCTCGCGTGAACTCCGGGTTCGAGAAGTTGAAGACGCTCCCGTAGTAGCGGAAGACCTGCGCGTAGACCTCGCTGATCAAGTGGGAAAAGCCGATCTCCGTCCCGAAGACGTAGCACTGCCCGGTGCGGATGCTCTCGAGGTAGTCCGGGAGGGAATCGCACTCGGCGACCGTGAAGACCTTCGCGAGCGGAGTGAGGGTGTGCGCATCCGAGCCGGCGACGAGCGACACGCGTCCGTTCTTGGCGCGGACGAGCGCCATGAGGTCCTCGACGAGGCGGTTGTGGTGGGAGGTCATCGCCCCGTTCTTGACCTCGAACATGTCGAACATCGTGAGCATCTCTTCGAAGTACCGGCGGGGCGAGTTCCGCATCCGGTAGTTCTGGAACATGTGGTTGGCCGAGAAGGTCAGCTCCTCGCTCTTGAGATAGGCGACGAGGTCGTAGATGTTCTCGCGCAGCCGCGTGACCTCGCGGTGCTGCGCTTCGTTCAGGTTGAAGATGTTGACGTGGATCCGCTGGCGCGTGTCGGGGAACCACGTCTCGGCCTCCTCCGAGATGAAGAAGTCGGCCGCGTCGGGGTGGTCGTTCAGGTACGCCTTGCAGCCGTCGATCGAATCGTGGTCGGTGAACGTCACGTAATCCATCCCGCGCTCCTTCGCGGTCCGGTAGACGTCCTCCGGCTTGTTGTAGCAGTCGCGGGTGTTCGCCACCCGGAAATACTTGAAAGTGGAGTAGATCGAATGGCAGTGCAGATCGACCTTCTTGAACCGGAGGTCCGACATCCAGTCGGGCGGTCGCTCGGGAGGGCTCTCCATCCCGCCAGTCTCTTGCGAGCCTCGTTCCAAGTCAACCGGAGCATCGCGGGCGCCGCGAGGCCTCGGCGGAGCGGTTCGATTCCCCGTCTTCCGCGTCCGGACCCGTGCTAACTTCCGCCCGTGCGCCGGATTCTCTTCCGCTTTCTCTTCGGTGGAGTCCTCGTCGCCGTGTTCGCGATCTTCGGCTGGCTCTCCTTCGAGAAGTCGGTCCTGGGCCGCTCGATCCTCGTCCCGAACCTGATCGGCCGGGACCTCGACCAGGCCGCGAAGATCGCCCGCGACGCCGGGCTCGATCTCAAGGCCGAGCAGGGGCGCGACCGCTTCGACGAAAAGGTGCCGGCGCACGCGGTGCTGCTGCAGAGCCCCTCCGTGGGCTCGTTCGTCAAGCCGGGCCAGACCGTCCGCGTCGTGCTCTCTCTCGGTCCGCGGTCGATCCGCGTTCCGGATCTGACCGGCCTGTCGCCGCGCGCGGCGTCGCTCTCGCTCTCGCGCGCCTCCCTGACCCTCGGGGCGGTTTCCACGGATCGCGAGACGCAGGCCGCGGGGATCACGTCGCAGAGCCCGGCGCCCGATTCGCCGGCGGGCGACGCGACGCCGGTCGGCGTGCTCGTCAACCGCGGCGCGCCCGACCGCCTTTTCGTGATGCCGGACCTCGTCGGCCACGACGCGGAGCACGAGAAGGAGAGGCTGACGACCCTCGGCTTCAAAGTCGGCGCGATCCACTACGAGGAGTACGAAGGGCTCGCTCCCGACACGATCTTGAAGCAGTATCCACCGGCCGGGTACCCGTGCTCTCCGCGCGATCCGGTCACTTTCACGGCGGCGAGGGCGACCCGGCCGTGAACGCCGTCCGCATCGCGCCGTCGATCCTCGCCGCCGACTTCGCGCGGCTGGCCGACGCTCTCGCGGCGGCCCGGGAAGGCGGGGCCGACATGGTCCACGTCGACGTGATGGACGGCCGGTTCGTTCCGACGCTCACGTTCGGATGGCCGGTGGTCGAGGCGCTGCGCAAGGCGACGGACCTGCCGCTCGACGTCCATCTCATGATCGACAAGCCGGAGGAGACGCTCGACCGGTACCTCTGCGGCGTGCAGCTCGTCTCGGTCCACGTCGAGTCGACGGCGCACCTGCACCGCTGCCTCGATCGGATCCGGGCGGGCGGGGCCTCCGCGGGCGCCGCGATCAACCCCGGGACCCCGGCGCGCTTTCTCGAGGCGGCCGCGGGAGACGTCGACCACGTCCTCGTGATGTCGGTCAATCCGGGCTGGGGCGGCCAGAAATTCATCGCCTCGACTTATGACAAGATTCGGGGGATGAAGCCGATGTTCGCCGGCCGGAGCGTCCCGATCGAGGTCGACGGCGGCGTCACGCTCGAAAACGTCGCGGCCTGCCGCGCGGCCGGGGCCGAAATCCTCGTCGCGGGCACTTCCGTCTACGGCCAGCCCGATCCCGCGGCGGCGATCCGCGCGCTCCGTCAGCGCGCCGAGGAGACGCCGTGAATCGATCCGCGGGCGCTGTGAAACGCGTCGGCGCCGCCCTGCTGGCGGTCGTCCTGTTCGCCGGATGCTCGGGGAACAAGAAGCCGGACCGGATCACCCGCGATCTCCTGTCTCTCCCGAAAGAAACCATCTTCGAGAAGGGAAAGGCGCTGCTCGCGAGGAAGAAGCTCGACGACGCGCGCAAGTACCTGAACTTCGTGTTCGAGAGCTACCCGAACGACCCCCTCGGCCAGAAGGCGCTGCTGATGGTCGCCGACTCGTATTTCCAGCAGCGGGGCCGGACGGGTTTCCTCGAGGCGAGATACCGCTACCGCGACTTCGTGACGCGCTATCCGAGCGCGCCGGACCGCGACTTCGCGCTCTACCGTTACGCGCTCTGCTACGACCGGGAGCACGAAACGCCCGATCGCGATCCCACCAACACGAGGGAGGCCATCAAGCAGTACGAGAACCTCCTGCGGGAGTCGCCGGGCTCCCCGTACGCCGACGAATCCCGCAAGCGCGTCGCCGGTTTGAAGGACGTGCTCGCCGAGCACGAGTTCGCCGTCGGTCTCTTCTATCTCCACAAGGGCGATCCGAGCGCCGCGCTCGGGCGGTTTCACTGGGCGCAGGAGCATTACGCGGACTATTCGGCCCGGGACAAGCTCCTTTTCTTCACCGCCGAGGCCCTCGAAAAGCTCGGGCGCCGCGACGAGGCGGACAAGCTCTACGCCGACCTGACTGCGGATTTTCCGGGAAGCCCGTGGGCGCTGCGGGTCCGGAAGGAGCGCCGTCCGGCGGTTGACAAACCCGCCGAAAAAAGCTAAGCTCCTTCCCCAGAAAGACTTCCGCAGGAGAACTGAGGAGACAAGCGATGCGCCGGAAAACACTCGCCAATTTTTCGGGGGTTTTGAGCGTCCTCTTTCTCGCCGGGCTGGCGGCGGCCCCTCTTCGGGCGCAGACTCCCGACGCGCCGCAGCCGATGGGAGCCGAAGCCGACGTGAACTGCTTCGGCTACGTGGGGCCCGAGAACGAGGAGTTTGCCGGGAGCGTCGTTTCCGGGGACGCCGTTTACGAGCAGAGCGCGTTCTCGACGCAGGACGTCATCTACGCGGACAACCGCGGCATCCGCGCGGGCGACGACTACTGGCTCCTCGCTCCCCGCGACGAGGTCTTCGACATCCCGAACGGCCAGCCGATCGGGCGATTCACGCAGTACATCGGAAAGGCGCATGCGCTTTGCGTCAAGGATCAGGTCGCGATCCTCGAGATCACCTCGGCCTGCACCGACGTCCCGATCGGAACGATGCTGAAGCCGTTCGAGCCCATCCCGGTCCCGCTCGCCCGCCGGACGCCGGAGCTGACCAACTGCGACGAGCCGAGCGGGAAGAAAGTCGGCACGATCGTCTTCTCGCGCGACGGCATCGAGTCTCTTTCCGACGGCACGGACGTCATCATCGACATCGGCGCCGACGCCGGGCTGTCTCCCGGCGACTTCCTGACGATCTTCCGCTACGCGATTCCGCACACGTTCGACATCGACTTCAACGGCGAGCTTCGGTCCTACCAGGCGGCGATCGCGCCGCCGCGCACGGTTCTCGGAGAGCTCGCGATCCTCACGGTCGGCGATCGCACGGCGACCGCGCAGATCATCTCGATGTCTCACGCGATGGAGGTGGGGGACCTCGTCGAGATCAAATAGCGCCGCGGCGGCGGCTGTGGTAAGCTTCGCGCCTCTCGTTCACACCCCATGGAACGTCGTGAGTTTGGAGGCGGCGGCTTGGATCTCGACGCGAAACTTCAGCAGGTCATCGACGAACTGCTCACCCACGGAATCAGCCTGGATCTCGCCCGGAAGGAATTCGAAAAGAAATACATCTCGGGAGCCGTGAAGCTCTCGTCGGGCAATCTGATCCGCGCCGCCCGCTCGCTCGGCATTCACCGGAACACGCTTCGGCACAAGGTGTCGCTGCTGAAGATCCGGCTCCCCAAAGGCCGCGCCTAGCCGGCTGGCGCGGCGATGCATCGAGCCGGCCGGGCGCGTGCCGCCGGCCGTCGCCACGACGTACGCTCGTCGGTACGCCTTAGGCGCCCGCCGGCGACCCGCATCCCGGCGGGCTCGCGCCTCGCCGCGCCTCATCGGCTTCAGAATCGAGAGTGGCTGTTCCTCACGAGAACCGCAGGGCTGGCGCGGCGATGCATCGAGCCGGCCGGGCGCGTGCCGCCGGCCGTCGCCACGACGTACGCTCGTCGGTACGCCTTAGGCGCCCGCCGGCGACCCGCATCCCGTCCGCCTTCGCCGAGGCTTCGGCGGATCGAAGCGAGGACACCGCCTTCCGAGCCAAGAAACGTCATCGGCGATCGATCCGCCATAGCTCGTGAGAGCGACGGCGGACCGGGCTCGCGCCTCGACGCGCCTCGACGCGCTCTCAATTTGCGCCGGGATCGGCCTGATTACATTTATCCCGCAGCTGACCGCGTGCGAAGCGGCGGCGAGCTCCCGCACGCGGGAAGACCGGCGCACGCCGGAATCGAAGGCGCACGGGAACGGCGCGTTGCGACCGAGAGAAAATTCTTCGGGGAACGGAGGTCGGGGAAGGGGGGAGCTTCAGGCGGCGACCGAGAAGACGGCTCGGGGCGTTTCGATTAGCGGTGGAGGTCGAGCGAGTCGTGCCTTGGTGCCTTCGCATCGCGGAGAGCCCTCCGCGAAGAGTATCCAGCGCGCGACGCTGGTCGGGGCCGCGGAGCGGCCGGCGCGTCAGCGCCGAGCGCGCCGATCGCCGCGCACGCCGGTGCGCGAGCCACCGAGCGGAGGGCCCGCGACGGGTTATTTCGCGTCGCTTTCCTTCTTCTCCTTGGCGTCCTTGGCGTCCTTGCCTTCCGCGCCGGACTTGATCGCGTCCCGGAAGTTCTTGATTCCCTCGCCCATCCCTTTACCGAGCTGCGGGATCTTGCCCGCGCCGAAGATCACGATCACGATCAGGAAGATGACGAGAAGCTCCGGCAAACCGAGGCTGCCTAGCATGGAGATTCCTCCTGGCGGAAGAGCTTAGCAGAGCGGCGGGCCAGAATCGCGGCGAACTCCGCCTCGACCCCGGTTTTGCCGAGGTTCCGGAGCACGGCCGCGATCTGCGGCGCGAGGAATCGTCCGTAGACGCCCCCGCGCCCCTCGGAGCAGACTTTCGCGAACGTTCCCGCGGCTTTCCATCCCCGCTGGAGAGCGACGCGCCGCAGCCGCCCCTCGAACCCCTCCCGGGGACGGGCGGCGGACGCGAAGGCTTCGACCGCCGCCGCCGCCGCCGCCGGGTCGGGGGAGACGAGCGCCGCCCGTTCGCCGGTCAACGAGGCGAGATCGTAGGAGTCGGGGCCCGGCCGGGCATCCTGAAAGTCGATCACCCCGATCCCGCCGCCGACCTCGAGCAGATTGTCGAGGTGGAAGTCGCGATGAACGAACGTCCTGGGGTGGCCGGCGATCTCGGAGGCGAGAGCGCGCGCGAATTCGTCGTGAACCGACCTCTCGCCCGCCGCGAGCGGCTCCCGCGCGAAGCTCGTGAAGAACGATTCGCGGGACTTCTCCATCTCCGTGAAGAAGAAATCGGCGCTGAACGGAGGGTTGGCTCCGGGGTCGGGCACCGCCGCGATCGCGGCCGCCACCGCGGCGGCGCGGGCATGGCGTTCGCCTCTTCGGCCCGGAGAGTCGCTCCACACCGAGGAGAGCGGCCGGTCCCCCAGGTCCTCGATGAGGTGAAGGGCGCCCCCGGGCTCGGCCGCGAGAAGCATCGGCACCCGCACGCTCGGGGAGAGAGCATCGCGGACGCGGGCCCAGCGCCGGCCCGCCTCCTCCTGTCCTTCGGGGTAGAGGGCGGCGATCACGGTTCCGGAGCCGGCGCGCCCCCGGAAATAACGGCGCTGCCCGACGTCGCCCGCGAGCGGAGAGAGTCCGGAAAAGGAAAGGCCCGCTTCCGAGCAGAGCCGGCGGACGCGGGCCTCGATGCTTTCCACGCGGGAGGGCGCGATCAGGAAGCGGGAATCGGGGAGAGGACGACCCGCTTGATGTGGATCGGGGAGCTCGGGTTGTCCCGGCTGTCCCTCGGGGCCGCGGCGATCTTGTCGGCGACGTCCATTCCCGAGGTCACCTCGCCGAATGCGGTGTACTGGTGGTCCAGGAAGGTCGAATCCTTCACGACGATGAAGAACTGGGAGGACGCCGAATTCGGGTCGCTCGCGCGCGCCATCGAGACGATCCCCCGCTTGTGCGACACGTCGTTGAACTCCGCCTTGACGTTTCGGATCGTCTCCGTCTTCTGGCCGCCGCCGGGCTCCGACACGCGGATCGTGTTGAAGACGAATCCCTCCGTGGTCCCCTTCGGGGCGGCGTACGCCCCCGTCCCCATCAGCTCGCGGGGCGTTTTCGGGCTCTTCGTGAGCGGATCGCCGGTCTGGATCATGAAGCCGGGGATCACGCGGTGGAACAGCACGCCGTCGTAGACGTGCTTCTGGGCGAGCTCGATGAAATTCTGCACGTGGTGCGGCGCCTTGTCGGCGAAGAACCGGATCGTGATGTCGCCGAAATCCGTGACGAGCGTCGCCTGGGTGTGCGCGGGGTCCATCTTCGAGCTCCCTTTCTTCGCCGTCTTGTGACGGGTGGGCGCGGCCGAAGCCGTCAGAGCCGCGAGCAGCGCGGCCGCCGTGATCATCGATAGCTTCCTCAACGGAACCTCCTTGCGAAGGGGGAAACATAGCACCATTCGTCGCATTCGCGACGCTCGCTTGGCGGGGTTGCCGCTGCGCGGCAGACGGGCGCGGCGCATCCGGCCTGGGGAAGACATCCCACAAACCCCCTCTGGAGATTACGACCTCGATTCGATGGCGGGGTCGCGGCCGCGAAGCGGCCGGCGCGAAAGCGCCGAGCGCGCGGATCGCCAAGCACACGGGTGCGACGGCCACCGAGCGGGGAGGTTTGCGATGCGGGAGGTTTTTGCGATCCGAGCCTTAGCGCGCAGCGCTCATCGACATGAGCGCGGAGGTCTCAGTCCCGAGCTCGCCTGCCGACGCCGTGCGGCGGCCATTAACGAGCGAGGGATCTTTCTCCGCGAGCGTCGCAAAACCGACGGCAGCGATAGGATCATTTCGTGAACACCCCCGACGTTCTGGTCTGCGGCGCCGGCATCATCGGCTGCGCGGTCGCCCGGGAGCTCGCCGCCCGCGGCGCGTCGGTCACGGTGGTCGAGCGCGGAGAGCCGGCAGAGGAGGCGTCGGGCGCCGCCGCGGGGATGCTGACCGCGCAGGCCTATGCCGAGCCGGGCGATCCGCTCGCGGAGCTCGGCCGGCGGAGCGCCGAGCTCTATCCGGCTCTGGTGGACGAGCTCGCGTCCGAGTCGGGGTTCGACCCGCATTATTCGCGCTGCGGCTCGGTCCGGATCGCCGCCGGGCCGGAGGACGCCGCCGCGATGGAGAAGACCGCGGCGCTCCAGGAGAAGGCCGGATGGACGCTGGAGCGCGTCGAGGCGAAGCGCCTCGCCGAGCTTTCCGGAGGCGCGATCGCTCCTTCCGTGCGGGAAGGGCTCGCATTCCCCGAGGAAGCGGTCGTGGACCCGCGCGAGCTGGTGCGTGGCCTGCGGGTCTGCGCGGAGCGCCGCGGGGCCCGTTTCCTCACGAACACGCCGGTCACGGGCCTGCGGATCGAGTCCGGAGCCTGCACGGGGGTGCGCACGCCGCGCGAGACGATCGGCGCGGCCTCCGTCGTCGACGCGACGGGATCCTGGGCGGGGCTCGACGGCGCGGCGGGTTTCGCGGTCCCGGTCGTCCCGGCCCGCGGGCAGATCGCCGAGATCGACGCCGGGAGCGCCCGGCCCCCCTGCGTGCTCCACCGGGACCATTTCTACCTGGCGCCGCGCGAACACGGACGGCTGCTGGCCGGCGCTACCCTCGAGTTCGTGGGGTTCGACCGAAGCGTGACGGTCTCGGGGATCGCCGGGTTGCTCCGCCGCGCCGCCGAAGTCGCGCCGGCGCTCGCCGCGGCGCGTTTCGTGGGGGCGTGGGCCGGGTTCCGCCCGGCGGCCCCGGACGGCCTGCCGATCATGGGGCCGACTCCGCTCCCCGGATACTTTCTCGCCGCGGCGCATTTCCGGAACGGCATTCTTCTCGCGCCGATCTCCGCCCGGCTCGTCGCCGAGGCCGTCCTCGGGACCGGATCGCGCGGCGCGCTCGCGCCGTTCGCGCTGGCGCGATTCCTGCGTCAGGAAGGGCAGGACTTCGAAAGGATTTCCGCTTTACAGCGGGAAACGCGTCTTGGTAAGATCGCAAAACGCTAGGAAACGCAAGCACTTGGGAAATGGGTGATCTCGAATGAAGAAACATTTCTATTCCGCGATCCGCACCGCCGCCGAAGGCGCGTGGCGCGTTGCGGAGCGCATCGACCGTAAATTCCCCGAGGGGAGCTTTCAGCCGAAGTGGGCTCCCGCTCCTCTCATCAAGTCGAGAGAGCGGAGCCGGCCGGTGCTCGGATTCCCGCGGGAGACCGATTCGCTCTGTCCCGGATGCGTCAAGGAAGTTCGCGACCGGATCCTCTCGGGCGAGGCGGACTGGTCCGTTCTCGTCAACAGCCGCGCCGGTGAGATCAAGGCCCGGATCGTCGAGAAGGACGGGCGGATCGTCATGGAGAAGGACTGCCCCGACCACGGCCACTTCGAGGACGTGATGTCGACGGACCCGGCGTTCTTCGCCCGGCTGGAGTCGCTCTACCCGGGCCGCGACTACCGCATTCCCAAGGACGGCCTCCACGACCACGGGTCGTCCTCGATCAAGTACGGCCGCGGCGCCGTCCTCACGATCGACCTGACGAACCGCTGCAACATGATGTGCAACCCCTGCTTCATGGACGCCAACCAGGTCGGCTTCGTCCACGAGCTCGAGTGGGAGGACGTCAAGGAGCTCCTCGACAACGCGATCGCGATCAAGCCGAAGCGCCAGCTCTCCGTCCAGTTCTCGGGAGGGGAGCCGACACTCTCGCCGCATTTCATCCCGGCGATCCGGTACGCGCGGGAGCTCGGCTATTTCTCGGTCCAGTGCGCGACCAACGGCATCCGCTTCGCTCAGGAGGAGGAGTTCGCCAAGGAGGCGGCCGAGGCGGGGCTGCGGTTCGCGTATCTCCAGTTCGACGGCGTCGGGAACGACCACAACCAGCACCGCCAGGTCGGCAACCTCTTCGACGTCAAGCTCCGGGCGGTCGAGCACCTGAAGAAGTACGGTATCGACGTGACGCTCGTCACGACGATCGTCAACAGCGTCAACAACGACCAGGTCGGCGCGATCCTGAATTTCGCGATCCAGAACATCGACAAGATCAACGCCCTCTCCTTCCAGCCCGTCTCGTTCACCGGCCGCGACGAGGACATCGACGCCGAGACCCTGAAGCGCCAGCGCTACACGCTTTCCCACCTCGCGCACGACGTGAAGGATCAGGCGGGGATCGGCGACGTCATGCGGGACTGGTTCCCGCTGTCGGCGTCCGGCCCGTTCTCGGACCTGAAGGACCAGCTGACGGGGCTCGAGGCCGAGTGGGGCTCGATGAAGTGCGGGTGCCATCCCAACTGCGGCATCGGGACGATGCTCCTCGTCCACGAGAAGACCAAAGAAGCCGTTCCGGTGCCGTCGCTCATCAACGTCGACCAGCTCCTTCTCGACTTCCAGCGGATCACCGACAGCGCCCGGTCCAAGGCCGTCGCCGCCGGACAGGTCGCTCTGTCGATCCTTCGCAACCTCCGCCCGGAAAACCTCCCGCGGAATCTCGGCGCGTGGGACCTCGTCAAGATCATGGACGGGCATACCGGCGGGAAGATGGGGATCGCCCGGAAGAAGCGCTACGCCTGGCGCGTGCTCTTCGTCGGGGGGATGTGGTTCCAGGACCTCTTCAACTACGACTTCCGACGCACCGAGATGTGCATCATTCCGTATGCGACCCAGATGGGCGAGATTTCCTTCTGCGCCTACAACACGGGCGTGGGCTGGCGCAAGATCGTCGAGGAGATCTTCCGTTCGGCGACCCTTGCCGAGTGGTACAAGAAGAACGGCCGCCACACCGTATACGCGCGCGGCAAGAGCGTGCCGCTCCCGACGCTTCCGGCGGACGCTCCGGCGCCGCTCGTCTCGATCACGCCGCCCGCACAGGCGCCGGCGTCGATTGCGGCCAAGGCCATGCTCCCGGTCTTCTCGGCATTGATCAAATAGTCGGCGCGGCGATGCATCGAGCCGGGCGGGCGCGGACAGGCCGCGCGCGCCCTTCGACGTACTGACCCGTACGCCTGTGGGCGGCGCGGCCTGCCCGCATCCCGCCCGGCTCGCGCCTCGCCGCGCCGTCAGGTGATTCCAGCGGACGCCGACGCGGGACTCCTGACGGAATGACTCGCGACTTCCGGCGGGCCGGCTCGCCCGAACCCGTCTTCCAACCCCTCT
>DATFVB010000169.1 GCA_035260525.1 Thermoanaerobaculia bacterium | reverse complement strand
CGAAGTTGTACCGGAAGTCCTCCGACCCTCCCTGGTTGATCCCCTGGATCGACGCGGACTGACCCGCCGAGATCGAGAAATTCTTCGGCACGCCGGCGAAGAACAGCCCCTCCGTGTCGCCCAGCGCCGCGCCCGGCGCCTGGTCGTAGATCCGCTCGGCAACGAGGATCTCGCCGTCCGAGACGATCCGCGCCGCGCCGAGGGCGTTGGTCAGGCCGAGCTTCGACTGGACGACGTTCTCGTAGACCTTCGTCTCTCCCGGGGCGAGCGTGTCGGTGAACTTCGCGGGGTTGGGATTGGCCTGTCCCGCCTTCAGGAAATCGAAGGTGAAGTGAAGGGGGGCGGCCGTCAGGTTCGTCGCCCAGACGGTCGTGTAGAACTGCGCGCCGTCCTTCCCGGGGACCCTCCCCACCGCCGGCAGGAAACACTCGGTTGCCGCGAACCCGCCAAAAACGGAGGCGGAAAGACCCAGAGCGAGCACACCGGCGGCGAACCGGCCCAATCGCGGAGAACCGTGCATTTTGAACGCTCCTTTCGGGAGTGGCGAAAGCGAGGAGTCTAGCAGGTGAGCGGGAGGGTCTTCAGCGCGCCACGGCGAGAGCGGGCCGGGAGCCGGCGACCCACTCGACGCACGAGCGGAACATCGCGAGGCCAGCGGCGTTGCCGACGATCGCTTCCGAGCAGCGGTCGGGGTGCGGCATGAGCCCGACGACGTTGCCGCCTTCGTTGCAGATGCCGGCGATCGCCTCGTCGGAGCCGTTCGGATTGGACGCCTCGCTCCGCCGGCCGTCGGGCTCGACGTAGCGGAAGACGATCCGGTTCTCGCGCTCGAGCCGGGCGAGCTCCTCGGGAGGAGCGGTGTAGTTCCCTTCCCCGTGCCCGATCGGCATCCGGACGATCTCGCCCGGACGGTAAGCCGCCGTCCAGGGCGTGCGATTGTTCTCGCACGCCAGATGCACGTCCTGGCAGAGGTACCGGAGCGTCTTGTTGACGCGGAGCGCTCCGGGAAGGAGCCGCGCCTCGCAGAGGACCTGGAAGCCGTTGCAGATCCCGACGACGGGGCCGCCCCGGGCGGCGAACTCCGCGACCGGTCCCATCACGGGCGAGAAGCGCGCCATCGCCCCCGAGCGGAGGTAGTCGCCGTAGGCGAAGCCGCCCGGAAGGATCACCGCGTCGGGCGCCTTCAGGTCCGTCTCGTGATGCCAGACGTACTCGGCCTCGCACCCGAGGAGGTCGCGGACGATGTGGTGGCAGTCGTGCTCGCAGTTGCTGCCCGGAAAGACGACGATTGCGAATTTCATCGAGGCCACGATTTTATCAGAGCCGACGACGGCTCCTCCGGATGCGAATGTCAGGATCGGGGATCGACCTTTTCCACGGATGGCGCCGCCATCGGCGTCACGCACGGCCGTCCGGCGGTCGACGTGTCGCAGCCGGCGGGCGGCGGCGGCGGAGGCGGCGGCGGAGCGCCGGAGACGGAGACCGACACGGCGTTGCTCGTTCCGCTCGACGCCTGGGAAGTGCCGCAGTCCCTCGTCGCCCGGACTTCGAAGAGGAGTGTCGCGCCGGCTTCTTCCGGTTCGGCTGCGAGCGTGAGCGCGGTCGCGGAGGTCGTCTTGACTCCGCTCCATCCGAGACCGCCGCTGTCGGAGCGCAGCACCGAGTATTCCCCGGCCGACGCGCCCAACGTCGCGGTCCAGGAGAGCGTGAACGACTCTCCTGCGGCCACCGTCGTCGACGCGCTGCCGTCGACCGACAGCGCCGGAGCGGCGGGAGCGTCGCACGTCGAAGCCGCCGAAGGATCGAGGCGGCCGATCTTGTCGGCCGCGGACTCGGTGAACCAGATCTTCCCGTCCGGTCCGACCGCGACGCCCATCGGGTAGGCGCCCGAGGTGGGGAGAGCGAATGTCGCGATCCGGCTCCGGCTGTCGAGCCGCCCGATCGTCCCGTCGGAGGTCGCATACCAGACGTTGCCGGCGGCGTCGACGGCGGGGTCGCCCGGCGTGTAATCGGTGATTGGGTGGACGGCCGTGCCCGACGAGGAGATCCGAACCGCGGCTCCCCCCGAGCCCGGATTCGTCGTCAGCCAGAAACTTCCGTCGGGGGCGGACGCGATCCCTCCCGGATAGCCCGCGGCCGGAAGAACGGAGGTTTCCGTCCAGGCGCCGGCCGTCGTGATGCGTCCGGCGCGACCCGCGTACTGCTCGGCGAACCAGAGCGCGCCGTCGCTTCCCGCGACGATTCCGTTCGGGCCGGTGTGTGCCGAGAGAGCGAACTCGCGGACCTCTCCGCCGGTCGAGATGCGGCCGATCCGGTCCGCCTCCCGTTCCGTGAACCACACGGCCCCGTCCGCCCCCGCCGTGATGCCGAACGGAAGGCTCTTCGCCGTCGGGATCTCGAACTCGGAGATCTGTCCGGAGACCGTGATGCGCCCGATCCGGTTCCCGAAGAGCTCCGTGAACCAGAGGGCGCCGTCAGGCCCGGCGGCGATCCGCCACGGCGCGGACCCGGACGCCGGCAGTGGGTATTCGACGATCGAGCCGCCCGGCGTGATGCGCCCGATTTTTCCGGCGTCCGACTCCGTGAACCAGAGGTTCCCGTCCGGACCCGAGACGATCGAGCGCGGCGTCGCGCCAGCCGTGGGTAGCGGGAACTCCTCGATCGCTTGCGCGGACACAAAGCGCCCCGCGCCCAGCGCGGCGACCAGCGCGAGCATTGCGGGCATTCCGTATCTCTTCTCCATCGCGACTTTCCAATGAGGAGAAAAGCAAGATCAGAGCCAGCGGCACGGCCCTGAAAACAAAAGGCTTGGCTGGGAGGAGAGCGGGGGCTACCGGACGACGACGTCGAACCCCTCGATCACCGTGTTGGCGAGGAGCTCTTCGGCCATCTTCTTCGCTTCCGATTCCGCGGTCTGCCGGTCGGGGGAATCGATGTCGACGAAGAAGATCTTCCCGGCGCGGACGTCGACGACGGGGTGACCCAGCCGCTGCAGCGCTCCCGCGATCGCCTTTCCCTGCGGATCGAGGACGGATTCCTTCGGGTAGACGCGGACTTCGACTCTCATATCTCGATTGTGGCATATCCGCGGAGCTGGTCCGCGCATCCGAAGCGCGCCGCGCACTCCGCGCGGTCGAGGGTCTCGGAGAGGAGCGCCATGACGAGCGCGGGATCGTTGTTCTGGCGAGAGAGATGGAGCGCGACCACCTCGCGCAGCTGTGTCCCCGCCGCCCGACTCAGCGCCTCGGCCGACTGGCGGTTCGAGAGGTGTCCGAGGCCGCCGGCGATCCGCTTCTTCAGGCTCCAGTGGTACGACCCGTCGCGGAGCAGGTCCTCGTCGTGGTTGAACTCGAAGAGGAGCGCGCGCACGCCTCGGAGGAAGTCGACGAGCGCGTCGTCGCAGTGGCCGAGGTCGGTCGCGATCGCGCACGAGGATTGCGCGTCCTCGAAGCGGAAGGCGAGGGACTCGTTGGCGTCGTGCGGCGTGGCGAAGGCGCGGAAGCCGAGGTCGCCGACGCGGCCGTCGCGGTCCGCCGTGATCGCCACGTAGTGCGCGAAGAGCGATCCGTCGAGGCCGAGCGCCTCGGCGGTCCCGCGCGAGCAGAAGATCGGGATCCCGAAACGCTCGGCGAACTCGACGGCGCCGATCCGGTGGTCGCTGTGCTCGTGCGTGACGAACAGGGCGGAGATCGCCGCGGGATCGACGCCCGCGAGCGCGCATCGGTTCGCGAGCGCGCGCGGGCCGAAGCCGGCGTCGACGAGGACCGTCGTCGCGCCCGAGGAGACGAGCGCCGCGTTGCCGCCGGAGCCGGAACCGAGGACCGAGATTTTCATGCGCGGGCCGACGCGGGCGGCATCGAGGGATTGTAGCAGGGAGCTCGCGCCGCCGGCGAAGTTCGCAGGGCTGAGGAAGCGAGCGATGCATGCGGGTCCTGACGCGGTACGACCCGCCGGGACCGCCCGGCGCATTTCCGGTTCGTGCGACGAGAGCGGTGCGCGGCGGGCGGCTCCCGGCGGGACTCGCACCGCGCCGTCCGCAGCCGCTCGCGGCAAGGACGTCGAACTTCGGTCAGACGCTCGCTGGGGAGACTGGAGGAGGCGGCGCTGCGCGCCGCAGTTGTTCTGAGGCTCGCGCCGCCGGGGACCCAGAGGGGGAGCTCGAGGGGATTCTTTCCCTCGATTAGAACGTTCAGCCCGGCGGTCGACTCTCGCAGGAATCGATATGCGCCGAAGGCCGGGAACGATGGTTCAGGGGCCGGTCGAGCCGAACCCGCCCTCTCCGCGCGCCGACTCGGGCAGCTCGAAGACGGCTTCGAAGGCCGCGCGGAGGACCGGAGCGATGACGAGCTGGGCGATCCGGTCGCCGCGCCGGATCTTGAACGGCTCCGTTCCGAGATTCCCGAGGATGACCTTGACCTCTCCCCGGTAATCGGAATCGATCGTTCCCGGCGCGTTGACGCACGCGATGCCGTGCCGGAGAGCGATCCCCGAGCGCGCCCGCACCTGCCCTTCGTAGCCGCGGGGGATCGCGAGCGCGAGCCCGGTCGGGATCGCCTCGCGGGCCCCGGGCTCGAGAGTCACCGGATCTCCCACCGCGGCGTGGAGGTCGCACCCCGCCGCGCCTTCGGTCGCGTAGAGCGGAAGCGGAAGGCCTTCGCCGTGGGGGAGGACGCGGACGGAAACGGTGATCGGCATTGGTCGATTGTACTTAGAGTGCGCGCGGACCATACATCGAGCCGGTATCCAGCAGACGCCGCGTTGGCGGCGGATGCGTCGATCGCCGAGCACGCCAGTGCGACGGCACACGGCGCGTGCCGCCCGCGTCGCCCTGCGGCCTACGCCCGGGCAGGCCTCGGGACGCCGCGGGCGACCCGCATCCCGTCAGGCTCGCGTCTGGCCGCGCATCGGCGGGTCAACACTTGCGGTGATCAAGAACGTCTGACGAAACGGGTGTGATCGGTTGGTGCACGTCCGAGGCGCGGCCAGACGTGCGGGAAGACGGGTTCGGCGCGGCCGGCGGCCGTGGCGTACCGTGGCGTCGTCGAGCGCCGCCGGCCGGCGCTCCGCGTCCCGTATAACCGTGCGTATGGACGCGCCGCCTAAGTGCCCCTCCGCGGAAATACCGTGACATTTGTTCGGAGCGCCGCGGGGTAAGCTGCCAGTCGCCGCGATGATGGCGATGCGTTGCCATCGTCGAGTCGCGGCGGCGCCGCAGATTGCCCCGCGCCGCCCGAACCCGAAGGGCGCCAGCACATTGCGAACGATGGCGGCGTTGCGTCGCGGGCCCGATGCGAACGGCATCTGCTCCCGCGACGCGTCTGGCCCTCGTCCGCAAGCCGCAGGCGCAAATGGCACGCTATTTCCGCGGAGGGGCACTAAGCGACGGCGGCCGCTAAATCCCTACCCGAATACCGCAACTCCCCCACGTCGCCGACGATCGACAGCGACAGCGAATCGCCGGAGAAGGTCTCGCGCGTCACTTCCTCGACCTGGTCGAGCGTGACCGCTTCGATCCGGGAGAGCCATTCCTCGGGACGCTCGGCCCTCCCGAAGTAGAACTCCTGGCGCGCCTGCGCCGACATTCTCGACACCGTGGACTCGAGCGACAGCATGAGGTTCCCCTTGAGCAGCTCCTTGGCGCGGAGGATCTCGCGAGGCCGGGCGCCGTCCGACTTCAGCTTCCGGAGGACCGAGAGCGTCGTGTCGATCACCCGCGTCAGGTTCTTCGGCACGCAGGAAGCCTGGATCGTCTCGTATCCGCCGAGGCGATAGGCGTTCAACGACGAGTTGATCGAGTACACGAGTCCGCGCTTCTCGCGCACCTCCTGGAAAAGGCGCGACGACATGCCGCCGCCGAGCGCGATGTCGAGGAGATGGGCGGCGAAGCGGCGCGGCGACGACTGCGCCGGGCCCGACATCCCGAGGCAGACGTGGGCCTGCTCGAGGCCCGGCCGTCGCTCGATCGAGAAGTGCTGGAAGGGGCGCGGCCGGCGCCCCGAGGGGGGGAAGATCTCGCCGGCCGATCGCCGCGCGAAGAGCTTCTCGACGGCGCCGAGGACCTCCGACGCCCGGACGTGCCCGGCGATCGAGACGATGAGGTTCTGCGCGCCGTAGCGCTCCCGGTAGAACGAGTAGATGTCGGATTTCGTGATCCGGTTCACCGATTCGACCGTCCCGAGGATCGGCTCGCCGAGCGGATGGTTCCGCCAGAACGAGCGGACGAAGAGCTCGTGGGCGAGGTCGTCGGGCGTGTCGTTGCACTCCCCGATCTCCTCGAGGATCACGCCGCGCTCCCGCTCGATGTCCTCGGTGCCGAAGGCCGGCGAGAGCACGACGTCTCCCAGCAGGTCCAACGCGTCGTCGAACTTGGAGTCGAGAGTGTGCGCGTAGAAGGCGGTGTACTCCTTCGTGGTGAACGCGTCGGCGTCGCCGCCGAGCCCGTCGATCGCGCGGGCGATCGCGAGCGCCGACCGGCGCTTCGTCCGCTTGAAGAGAAGGTGCTCCAGGAAGTGCGAAAGGCCGCGTTTGTCCTCCGGCTCGTCGGCCGAGCCGGTCTTGCAGAAGAAGCCCACGGCGAGGGACCGCACGTCCCGCATCTCGTCGATGAGGACGGTCGCACGATTGGACAGCACGAACTTCTCGGTCATACCTCTCGGGATCTCCCTGCCCTATGGTAAACGGGCGGAAGCAAGGAACATTCCTCTTTCGGTAAGCGCCCTGTTTATTAGAAGTTGGGTCCAGTCGAGCCCGTTTTCGGTCCGGGAGACGGAATGCTCGTGTGCGGTTTTTGGGTGGGAATCCCGGGGAAGGGACTGGACGGCTGCATCCCGAGGATGTCCGGATCGTTGTTGGCGCCGGCGATGAACCCCCACTGGTCGTAGTACTCCATCCCGTGGAACGTCTGGAGTCCCTTCCGGTGGATTTTCGAATAGACGCCGAGGATCGGTGCGTTGCTTCCTTCCTTTTTCCCGCCGAAGTCGAGACCGCCCGCGGAATCTCCCCCCGATTCGGAATTTCCGGAGTCGCTTCCGGCTGCGGAATCTCCCGTCGAGCTCCCTCCGGGAGGCGGTGTCGTGTAGGTCGTCGGGAAGGGAGACCCGGGGCGGGTCTGGCCGGGAGGGCCGGGCGCCGGCTGCCCGGTCGTCGGTGTCGAACCCGGCGTCATCGAATCGCCCGCGGGGTTGGTCCCGGGCTTCGGAGGAGGCCACGGCTGCCCCACGCGGATCAGCCCCCAGTCGTCGCAGTTGCAGATCGGCTCCCGGTAGAGCTTGCGCGCCGACCGTGGCTTCGTCTTCATGAGCTCCTTCAGGTTCAGCGGATACCGTCCCTGCCGCTTCTGGAAGTTCAGGATCGCCTGCGCGTACTGCTTGCCGCGGAAGAGGAGCTCCTGCTCGCGGTCGCGCCGCATCATCATCGTGACGGAGGGCGACACGGCCAGGATCGCGATCGAGAGGAGCGTGATGAAGATCATGATCGCCACGAGCGTGTAGCCCCCGTCGCGGGAGCGGGCTCGGGGACCGGAGGCGCGTGACGACGGCGCGGCTCGCCGAACGAGCGGCTCGACCGCGCCCGCCGTCACCCCCTTCGCCTTCGCTCCCGCTCCCGCATCGCGGGACCTCCACTCGGTTACTTCGCGGAGGGTCCCTCGCGATGCGAAAGGCCCGAGGGGCCGACGGTGAAACGAACGCGCGCGCGACGCGTCGGCGCGGCAGGCCCCGGTGGAGAGGGGGAGCGGGCGATCCGGA
>DATFVB010000168.1 GCA_035260525.1 Thermoanaerobaculia bacterium | reverse complement strand
ACCATTCCGTACGAGATCCTCTGCGGGATCGGCCGCCGCGTACCGCGAAGGTACGATTGAAGATCCTCGAAGCTCTGGGCGCCGCCATCCTGCGCGCCTTCACCGAGATGGGGCGGTTCGTGGTCCTCTTGACGCGCACCGTGCGGTGGGCGGTGCGTCCGCCGTACGACGTCGCGGAGCTCTTCAAGCAGATGGTGCGCGTCGGCGTCGACTCGATCCCCGTCGTGTTCCTCACGGGCCTCTTCACCGGCGGTGTGATCGCGCTCGAGACGTATTCCGGGTTCGCGCGGTTCCACGCGGAGAGCTTCGTGGGGTCGGTCGTCGCGCTCTCGGTGACGCGCGAGCTCGCGCCGGTGCTCGCGGCGCTCATGGTCACCGGGCGCGTCGGCAGCGCGATGGCGGCCGAGCTCGGGACGATGCGGGTCACCGAGCAGATCGACGCCCTCGTCGCTCTCGCGACGGAGCCGGTCCAGTACCTGATCGTCCCGCGGGTCGTCGCGGCGACGGTGATGCTGCCCCTCCTCGTCGTCATGGCCGACGCCGTCGGGATCAGCGGCGGCTACGTCGTCGCCGTCGACCTCCTCGGCGCGAACTCCGTGACGTACGTTCACAACACGTTCCAGTTCCTCGAGAGGAACGACTTCACCGCCGGGCTCATCAAGGCCGCCGTCTTCGGGCTTCTCTTTTCGATGATCGGATGCCAGAAGGGATACTTCACCGAAGGAGGCGCGGAAGGGGTCGGGATCGCGACGACCCGCGCCGTCGTCGCGGGGAGCCTCGCGATCCTCGTGGCGGACTTCTTCCTCGCGAAGATCCTGTTCTGACGATGGACGAGAACGCGCGCTCCGCCGCCGAACGCCCCGCCGGGTCCTCCGAGCCGAAGATCCGGCTCGTCGACCTCTCGAAGAGCTTTGGCGCCAACGTCGTCCTCGACGGGTTGAACCTCGAGATCCCGGAAGGGGAGTCGGTCGTCCTCGTGGGCCCCTCCGGCACGGGCAAGAGCGTGCTCTTGAAGCACATCATCGGCCTGATCCGGCCCGACGCCGGCCAGGTGATCGTCGACGACACCGACATCTGGACCCTCTCCGAGCGCGATCTCAACGTCTTCCGCCGCCGCTTCGGCATGTCGTTTCAGGAAGGCGCCCTCTTCGACTCGATGACCGTCTACGAGAACATCGCGTTTCCGCTGCGCCGCCAGACGGAGAAGACGGCCGGGGAGATCCGCGACCGCGTCGGGGAGTGCCTCGAGCTCGTGCATCTGGAGGGGGTCGAGACGAAGAAGCCCGCGGAGCTCTCGGGCGGGATGCGCCGCCGCGTCGGTTTCGCGCGCGCGATCGCGCTGGAGCCGCAGATCCTGCTCTTCGACGAACCGACGACCGGGCTCGATCCGATCATGACCGACGTGATCGACACGACGATCGTCGAGATGCGCGAGCGGCTTCGCTGCACGACCGTCACGATCACGCACAGCATGACGAGCGCGGCCAAGATCGGCGACCGGATCGCGATGATCTACGGCGGCCGGATCGTCGCCGACGACGCGCCCGACCGATTCATGAAATCGGAGAACCCGCTGGTGCGACAATTCGTCGAAGGGCGGGCGGAGGGACCCATGACGCAGGACACCTGGAAGAGAGACGCGGGGCAGAAAGGGGTGGAGGCATGAGCGCCGTCGCCAAGGTCGGGCTGTTCTTCCTCGTGGCGCTGGTCCTCGCCGGAATCCTCATCTTCAAGATCGAGGATCTGCGGCTCGGAAAAAAGTCCGGCAAATCCGTCAGCATCGTGTTCAAGGACGTCTCCGGCCTCGACAACAAGGCGACGGTCCGCGTCGCGGGCGTGCGGGTCGGCAAGGTCACGAAGATCAAGCTGATCGAGGGACGCGCCTACGTGCAGGTCGAGCTCGACAGCGACGTCGACCTTCGCCAGGGGGCCTCCGCCGCGATCGGGAACCTCGGCCTGCTCGGCGAGAAGTACCTCGAGCTGATTCCCGGACCGATCGGCGCGCCGCCGCTGCCCGAGGACTCGGTCCTGACCGGCAACCAGGCGGTCTCGTTCGACCAGGTCACGAAGCTCGCGCACGACATCGAGCTCGACGTCAAGGACATCACCGCGAGCCTGCGCAATGCCCTCGGCGGCCCGGAGGGGGAGCAGACCACGCGCGCGATCGTGGACAACATCGAGCGGATCACCGAGGAGCTGAAGGTGATCGTCGCCACCAACCACGAGAACGTCGACGCGACGCTCGCGAATTTCCGCGAGTTCTCGCACGAGATGACCCGCCTCGCGGACCGGATCGACGCCCTCGTGGCGGCGAACTCGACCAACACGACCGCGACGATCTCGAACATCAAGGAGATCTCGGACAAGCTCCAGCACACGGCGGACAACCTGAACGCGATCACCGACAAAGTGAACACCGGGAAGGGGACCGTCGGGCAGCTGATCAACAGCGACGAAACGTCGAGGAATTTGAACGACGCCCTCGTCTCGGTGAAGGAGGGGGTGGGCACGCTCAACAAGACGCTCGGCCGGGCCGCGAAGATCAAGATCGACCTGGGGGTGCGCGCCGAGTACCTCTCGCAGCCGTCGAAGTCGAAGGGATATTTGACGGCCGACATCATCCCCGACGAGGACCACTTCTACCGGCTCGAGCTCGCGACACAGCCGTTCGGGCGCCGCTCGCTGTCGACGACGAACTTCACGACGACGTTCCCCGACGGGCACCAGGAGACGACGACGATCCAGAAGGAGAAGTTCGACGACGCCAACGCGGTGTCGGCCCTGTTCGGGTTCAACTTCGGGGACCTGACGCTCCGCGCGGGGCTCGAGGAGTCGCGGGGCGGAGGCGGCATCGACTACTCGCTCCTCCACAAGCGCCTTCGCTTCTCCTTCGACGCGTGGGACTTCGCGCGCCAGGATTACAACGCGCACATGAAGATCGGCGGGCGCTGGTACTTCTCGCCGTCGATCTACGCGACCGCCGGATGGGACGACTTCCTGAACCGGACGAAGAAGGCGGACTCGCTGTTCTTCGGCGCGGGCGTCAGATGGAGCGACGAGGATTTGAAGCTGTTATTGGGGTCCGTTCCTTTGAAGTGATTTGGGTGGCTGAGCCGGCGCACCGATGCATCGAGCCGGGCGGGCGCGTGGCGGCGGCGCGGCTCGTCGAACGAGCGACTCGACCGCGCCGCTCGCCACCCCCTTCGCCGACGCTCCCGCTCCCGCATCGCGGGACGTTCGCTCGATCACTTCGCGAAGGGCCCCCCGCGATGCGAAGGGGCATGGCCCGGAAATCGTTCGCTTCACATGCGGCAGCCGGTTTCTGAATGAAGGGTGAGCCCGGATTCGCGTGCTCCGAATGCGGAGCCGCGTCCGCCAAGTGGATCGGGCGATGCCCCGAGTGCGGAGCGTGGAACTCCTACGTCGCCGCGGCGCCGGCCGCGGCGAGCCGGAAGAGCCGGCGGCCGGCGGCGGCGGCGCGGGCCGTGTCGATCACGGCGGTCGGCGATTCCGCGGCTCCCCGGCTCGCGACCGGACTGCCGGACCTCGATCGGGTGCTCGGGGGCGGCCTCGTCCCGGGATCGGTCGTGCTCATCGGCGGCGAGCCGGGGATCGGGAAATCGACGCTCCTCCTCCAGGCCGCGCGGGCGTGCGCCGGCGCCGGCGGGAAGATCCTCTACGTCTCCGGCGAGGAGTCGCTCCGCCAGGTCCGGCTGCGCGCGGGACGCCTCGGCGCGGTCGCGGAGGAGCTGTTCGTGCTCGGCGAGACCGACCCGGAAACCGCGGTCGAGGAGGCGGCGGCGCTGGCGCCGTCGCTCGTCGTCGTCGATTCGGTTCAGTCGATGACGTCGTCCGACCTCCCTTCCCCCTCCGGCTCGGTCGCGCAGGTGCGAAATGCGGCGCTCGTCTTCCAGCGCTTCGCGCGGGCGAAGAACGTGCCGGTCGTGCTGATCGGCCACGTCACGAAGGACGGGACGCTCGCGGGGCCGAAGGCGCTCGAGCACCTCGTGGACACCGTGCTCTCGTTCGAGGGGGACCGCTCGCGGGGGCGGCGAATCCTGCGGGCGATGAAGAACCGGTTCGGCGCGATCGAGGAGATCGCGCTCTACGAGATGACTTCGTCGGGACTGTCGGAGATCGCCGATCCTTCGCGCGCGCTGCTCGCCGAGAGGAGGGCGGGTACGCCCGGAAGCGCGGTGTCGGCCTCCATCGAAGGGACGCGCCCGCTCCTCGTGGAGATCCAGGCGCTCGTCGGACCCGCGGTGTCGGGATCCGCGCGGCGGAGCGCCGTCGGCCTCGACGCGGGCCGCCTCGCGATGGTGCTCGCCGTGCTCGAGACGTGCGCCGCGCTTCCGGTCGCGTCGCGGGAGATCTTCGTCTCCTGCGCGGGGGGCTTCGACGTGCGCGAGCCGGCGGCGGATCTCGCGCTCGCCGCGGCCATCCTCTCCTCGCACCGGCAGACGCCGCTCCCCGCCGACGCGTTCTACTTCGGCGAGATCGGGCTGCTCGGCGAGGTGCGGTCGGTCCCCGATGCCGCCGCGCGGCTGCGCGAGGGCGCCGCGCACGGCTTCCGCGAGGTCTTCCTGCCGCGGTCGGATGCCTCCGCCGCCGCGGAGTTCCCGGATCTGAAGGCGATGCCGGTCGCCGAAGTGAAGGACCTGGCTTAGAAGAACCTCGAAATTCGAAATTCGAATTCCGAAACAAATCCGAACATCGAGACTCGAATGATCGCAACGGTGAGTTCCGATTGGTCGATCATTCGTCGTTTCCGAATTTGTTTCGCGTTTTTCCGCGATCAGTCGCTCACGTACTCCGGAGCGCGGCCCGTGATCTTCCGGAACGCCTCGAGGTAGCGGTCGCGGGTGCCGCGCACGACGTCGTCCGGGAGCGGCGGCGCGGGCGGCGTCTTGTTCCATCCCGTGCTCTCCAGCCAGTCGCGGATGAACTGCTTGTCGAGCGACGGAGGGGAGCATCCGGGCCGGTAGGACTCCGCGGGCCAGAATCGCGACGAATCGGGCGTGAAGGCCTCGTCGATCCAGACGAGGCGCCCGTCGAGGACGCCGAACTCGATCTTCGAATCGGCGAGGAGGATCCCCTTCTCCTCGCAGCGGCGCGCCACCTCGCGGTAGAGAGAAAGCGTCTTTTCGGCGAGCTCGCGGGCGCGGTCGGCGCCGAGTACCTCGGCCAGGCGCGACAGCGGCACGTTCTCGTCGTGCCCGGTTTCCGCCTTCGTCGCCGGCGTGAAGATCGGTTCCGGCAGTCGGGACGCCTCCCGAAGACCGGACGGAAGGCGCAATCCGCAGACCTCCCCGGTGCGGACGTAATCCTTCCACCCGGACCCGGCGAGGTATCCGCGCGCGACACACTCGAAGGGGATCACCTCGCACTTGCGCGCGATCACGGCGCGTCCCGGGAGGTCGTCGGCCGCCGCGCCCTCGGGGAACTTCCGGGCATCGGTCTCCACGAGATGGTTCTCCACGCCGGGGAACTGGGCGAACCAGAAGTTCGACAGCTGGTTCAGGACCTTGCCCTTGTCCGGGATCCCCGGAGAGAGGACGACGTCGAACGCCGAAACGCGGTCGGTCGCGACGATCAGGAGACGGTCGCCGAGATCCCAGACGTCGCGCACCTTCCCGCGGCGGACCAGCGGGAAGGGGAGCGTCGTGGAGGCGAGCGGCTTCAAGGCCGTTGAGTCTAGCAGAGGAGCTTTGCTATGGTGCCCGAATGCTCCTCCCGGCGGTGGTCCTCCTCTCGACCCTCGGCATCTTTCCGCCGTCGCCGACGATCACGGTCTTCCGAACGCGCGATTTCGCCGCGCATTCGCTTCCGGACGTCACGGTCCGCTCGGCCGGCGAGCGGCTCCGGATCGACGCCTTCGGCCGGGTCTATGTCTTCGACGGCAAGACGTGGTTCTCCGATCGCCCGCTCGCCGACGAGGAATCGGGAGCGGTCGCGTTCCTCGCGTTGTTCGAGCCGGACGCGGTGGTCGAGCGCACGGACACCGCAGGGCGGCCGACGGTCCTCGTCGACGTCCCCGCCGGAACGAAGAAGGCCCGCGTCGAATACCGCTTCGACGGGTCGGGGCTCGCCGCCGCGAACCTCGTGTTCAGCGACGGGAGCGGGTTCCAGTTTCGGCGGGAATCGTCCGAGCCGGGCGCGTTCCCGCCGACGGAGTTCGACCGGCCGCGCGTCGTCGCGCCTCCTCCGGAAGGGTTGGCCGGCCGCGGGGACGGCAAGCCCGACGCGGCCGCCGTCGAGCGGTTGTTCGCCTTCACGATCACCGACGCCGAGCAGCTCGCGTTCGAGAAGGCCGGCGGAGTGGGGCGGTTTCGGCCGCGGACGCGCCGGTGAACCGGCGTCGGATTCCTCTCCTCCTCGCGCTCGGCGCCGCGTCTCTGCGGTGCGGGAGCGCGAAGCCGGCGGGGCCATCGCCCACGGACGCCTCGGCGGCGCCATCGTCCACGCGCGCATCGGCGGCGCGAACGCCGGGAGCATCCGATCCCGCCGCGCTGGCGGAGGGGAAGGAGCTCGCGGCGCGGCTCTTCGGACGCGACCCGCTCGTCACCGACAACCGGCTCCTCCGCTACGTCGCCCTCGTCGGCCGGACGTGCGCGGGCGAGCGCGCCGGCGTGCGGCGGTTCCCGGTGACGCAATCGACGGTCCCCTACGCGACCGCCTTTCCGGGCGGCATCGTCGTGATCTCGCGGGGGCTGCTCCTCCTGATGCGATCGGAAGCGGAGCTCGCGGTCGTGCTCTCGCGCGAAACCTGCCGCGCCGAAACCGATCCCGCCCGGGAGTTCCCCGGTCTCGCGGCGGAGACGGCCGACCTCGGCCGCGAAACGGCCCTCGACGCCTGCGGCGCGCGCCGCGCGTCGCAGGCGGGGTATGATGCCGCGGCCTTCCTGCGACTCCTGGACATGCTGCAGGACCGCGCCGCGTCGGTGCGCGAGAAATCGGACCTCCAGTCGCGCGCGGCGGCGTTTCGCGCGCTGCCCGAGGCGGCGGCGGGAGGAAAATTGCTGGCCGAGCGATTTCGAAGCTCGGCGATTCTGTGAGGGAAGATGGCGAAGCTGCTCTGGCGTCCCGCTCGAAAGTTCCCGGAGACCCACTACTTCGTTCCCGAGAAGGGAGCGTCGCCGCGCGCGCTCGGGAGGAAGACCCCCGACTGCCCCGGGGAGACGTTCTGGATCGGCGGCGACCGAGGCGCGGCCGTCCTCGTGCACCGCTACAAGCCCGGAGCGAACCTCCTCGCCGCG
>DATFVB010000167.1 GCA_035260525.1 Thermoanaerobaculia bacterium | reverse complement strand
AGACCGGTGCGCGGCGGCCGACTCCCGCCGGGAATCGCACCGCGCCACCCGCTCGACGCTCGCGACTCTGACTCGCTACCCGCGGCAGACGCTCGCTTCGGGGTGGTTGGGGGAGGCGGCGCGGCGCGCCGCGACAGTGTTCTTTTGCTCGCGCAGCCGTAAGCCGCGCCGAAGCTTTAGCGGAGGCGGACCGCGGCAGACGATGCGGCGCGGCTCAGCCGCGCCGCCGAATGACCTCTCCCCGGGGGAGAGGATGGCCGCGAATGCGAGCCGGTGAGGGTATCCCGCAGGATCTCTTCGGGGTGATTGGAGGAGGTGGCGCTGCGCGCCGTGGCGGGATTGTCTTGGTCGCGCAGCCAGCGGGATAAGGGGAAAGTCGAAAGTCGAAAGTCAAAAGGCAGAGGTGGAAAAAAGAGCCCGTTACCCGGCTCCGGCCGTAACTTTCAAGTCTGGCGATCGCGGGATCCTCCGGGTTAGCCCTTAGACTTTCGACTCCCGACTCCGGCCGACATTCGACTTTTGACTTCCGATCACGGCTCGGGTCGACCGACGAAGCGAGTTCAGCGGCAGCGATCCCGGATCGCTGTCCGCTGCAACGAGCGTCAATCGTTCTTCGGCGTGATCTCGGGAGCGAGGATCAGGCCGTCGTTGCGCGGCTGCCAGGAGAGCCGCCGGTCGACGGCGTAGTCGTCGTCGTCGACGTAGAGCGGGATCCAGACCAGGTCGTCCATCAGCGTCTTCTCGACATTCTGGAGCGCGTCGCGGCGCGCGTTGATTCCCTGCATCTCGGCGCTCGCCTCGATCGCGCGGTCGACGTCGGGGTTGCTGTACCCGACGTAATTGTGGATCCCGAAATGGCGCTCCGAGTCGAGCGAATGAAGGACGTTGTCGAGAATGTCGCTGATGTCCCCCGTCAGACAGCCGAACCGCGAAAGGTGCAGAGGAGAGCGGCCGGCGTTGGCGATCGCGAAGAAGTCGGGGTCGGAGACGACACGGACGTCGACGCGGATCCCGACGTCGCGAAGCTGCGCCGCGACGATGGCCGCCGGCTCCGCGAAGAGCTTGCGCGTGAGGAAGGGCGCGGTGATTCCATCCGCGAGGCCGGCCTGCGCCAGCAGCGCCCGGGCGCGCGCCGGATCGAACGCGGCCTCTCCGATCCGGGGATTGAAGCCGAAGATGAAGGGAGGAACGAGCTGGGTCGCGGGGACGGCGTCGTAGGGGAGCGCGGCGATCAGCCGGCGCCGGTCGATCGCCACGTTCATCGCTTCCCGGACCAGGCGGTTCTTGAACGGGTTCGGCCGCGGCTCGACCCCGCCGGGGTCGTCGTGCGCGAGATCGTAGCCGAGGTATTTCACGAAGATGCTCGTCCGGCGGAAGGTCCGGTAGCGGGAAGAGCCGGCGAGGGCCGCGGCGAGCCTCTTCGAGTTGCACTGGACCATGTCCGCCCGTCCCGCGAGGAGGTCCGAGAGCGCCTGGTCGGGCGAGCGGTCGAGCCGGAACGTCGCCTCACGGATCGGCGGCCGGGGTCCCCAGTACGCGTCGTTGCGGACGACTCGCAGAAGCTTGCCCGGGGACCACTCGGCGAGGCGGTAGGCGCCGGTTCCGTCCGGATGCCGGTCCAGGACCTCGCGCGTGGCTCCCTTCGGGACGATCGGGATGAACCGCAGCTTGTTGAGCAGGACCGCGAGCGGCTTCGTCGTGCGGATTCGCACCGTGTGGCGATCGACCGCGACGACCGAGTCGATGTAGAGGAGGTAACCCGTCATCTCGAGACCGGGGGTCCGGAGCAGGCGGTCGATCGTGTAGACGACGTCGCTTGCGTCGAAGAGCTTTCCGTCGTGGAACCGCACGTTCTCCCGGAGATGGAAGACCCAGGTCGACGGGTCCGGGTTCTCCCACCGGCTCGCCAGGCACGGCTGGATCTGCATGCTCGCGTCGGTCGTCACGAGAGGCTCGTAGATCTGCGAGACGATGGCGAACGAAGCGAGCTGGTTCCGCGCGTGCGGGTCGAGCTCGACGACGTCGTGCGGCACCGAGATCCGGACGGCGTCCCCGAACGGAGGGCGGGCGCGCCCGCACGCGGCGGCGGCGAGGGCGATCCCGAGGACGACCTTCCGGAGAGATTCCACGGTTTTTCGGGCCATTCTACTCCCGCGCGCGGATTTCGCCGTCGCCTTCGACTTTCGGAGATCGAAGTTTCGCGCCTCCCCGAGGGCGCGGCGGCTATTCGAGCGCCGCGCGGATCTCCCGCGCGATCGCCGGGACGAAGGCGGTCAGGCCGTGGTCCCCTTCCTCGATCACCACGAAGCGCGACCCCGGGGCGAGTCGGCCGGAGTCCCGCCAGCGCCTCCAGACGGCCTCCACGACGTCGAAGGGGACGCTCTCGTCCCGGCGCCCCATGACGACGGTTACGGGGGCCTCGGGAGGAGAGGCGTCCACGTCGAGGACGGCCATGCGCTCGAAGAACGGCCGGTGCACCGGCATCTCCCGATTCTCGCCGTGGTGGAAGAAGCGGGGCGGGTTTTCCTCAGGGAGCTTTTCGATCCAGCGGCGGCCGAACCCCAGCGCGGGCGCGACGAGGACGAGGGGGACGCCGGGAAACGCGGGCGCGACCGCGAGCGCGACGAGCGCGCCGAGAGAGCTCCCCGTGATCGCATCGGGGGGACGGCCCGCCGCCGCTTCGCGCGCGCGGCCCGCCATCGCGTCGAAATCGAGATGCGCGAAATCGGGGGCGTTCAGGTCCGGAGCCACGATCTCGATCCCTTCCGGGGCGAAGATTCGCTCGAGCGCCTCGACCTTCCGCCCCCGGGGCGAGGAAGCGAAGCCGTGGAGATAGAGAACCCGGCGACGTTTCCCCGGCGCCCGCTCCCCGGCCTCGGGGACGGTCAATCGAAGACCGCCACCACGGGCGCGTGGTCGCTCGTCCCGACGTCGGCGAGGACGGCGGAGCTCCGCGCCCGCGTGGCGAGACGCTCGCTCGCGAGGAGGTAGTCGAGTCTCCAGCCGATGTTGCGCTGGCGCATGTTCCTCCACGGCGCCCACCACGTGAAGAGGTTCTCGTTGTCCGGGTCGAGCGCGCGTCCCACGTCGACGAGCCCCCGGGCGAGGAGACGCTCCAAGAGCGCGCGCTCCTCGGGGAGCTGGCCGATGACCGGGCGACGCTCCTTCGGATGCACGTCCCGGTCGGTGCGCGCGACGTTGAAGTCGCCGCAGAGCACGACCGTGTCGCCCGCTCGCTGACGCTCGGCGGCGAAGTCGTCGAGCGCCTCGAGGAAGCGGATCTTCGCGGCGAAGTCTTTCCCCCCGTTCGGGACGTAGATCGAGGCGACGAGGAGATCGCCGGCGCGGGCGGTCACGATGCGCGTCTCGTGGTCGAACGAAGGATGCGAGAACGCCGGCTTCTCCGGGAACGTCTCCCGGCGCAGATGCAGGCCGACTCCGGAATAGGCGCGCTCGCCGTGCCAGTAGCACCAGTAGCCCTCGATCTCGCAGAGGAGCAGGGGGATCTTGTCGGGCGGGGCCTTGATCTCCTGCAGGCAGACCACGTCGGGCCGGTCGCGCTCGATCCAATCCGCGAGCTGCCGCTCGCGGGCCCGGATGCCGTTGACGTTCCACGTCGCGATCTTCACGGCACAATCCTACCGGGAGATATCATCGTCGCGTGAGAATCCGGCTCGCGGCGGCCGCGGCAGTCGTCCTCCTGATCCCCGCGCTCTCCCGCGCGGCTTCTCCGCGAAGCCGGCGCGACGCCGACGCGCTCGTGCGCCTCGAGGAGCGGTGGGTCGGCGCGCTCGTTGCCCGCGACGCGGCCGCCGTCGGGGAGATCCTCGCGGAGGACTTCCTCGACTCCACGTACAAGGGGGAGCTCCACACGAAGAGCGAGGCCCTCGCGGCGCTCCGGTCGCCGGCCCGCGCCGAGACGACCCAGCGTCTGTCGGACCTGCGGGTTCGGATCTGGGGCGCCGCCGGGGTCGTGACCGGGATCAACACCGTGACCGCGCGCGACGGGTCGTTTTCCGTGCGCGTCCGGTTCACCGACGTCTTCGTGCGCCGTGGAGACCTCTGGAAGGCGGTTGCGGCGCACGAGACCCTGGTCGAAGGAGGCCGCTGATGCGCCGGATCGCCGTCTGGTTCCTTCTCGCCGGCTCGTTCGGGGCCGCCGCCGCCGCCGCTTTGCCCGAGGGGTCGCGCTGGTGGGCCCACGTCCGGCGCCTGGCCTCCGACGAGATGGAAGGCCGCGGCACGGGCACGCCGGGATACCGCCGGGCCGCCCGGTACGTCGAGAAGGTCCTGTCGAGCGCGGGCGTGGCGCCGGCCGGGGCCGCCGGCTGGGAGCAGCCGGTGCGCTTGCGTTCCCGGCGCCTCCTCGAGGACCGTTCCCGCGTCGCGCTGGTTCGGGGCGGGGCCGAGGAGCCGCTCGCCTTCGGCGACGACGTCATCGTGAGCGTTCGGACGGACCCCGCGCCCGAGCTCGACGCGCCGGTCGTCTTCGTCGGCTACGGGGTGTCGGCGCCCGGGCAGGGACACGACGATTTCGCGGGAATCGATCTCCGCGGCAAGCTCGCCATGTTCCTCTCCGGCAGCCCGCCGGGGCTCTCGCCCGAGGTCTCCGCGCACGCCCAATCTTCGGGAGTGCGCTGGAAGGCGCTCCGCGCCGCGGGCGCGGTCGGAGAGATCGTCGTTTTCAACCCGCGGCACATGGAAAGCCCGTGGGAGCGCCATGCCCGCGCTCGCGTCATGCCGTCGATGTCGCTGGCCGATCCCGCGCTCGACGAGCTCGCGGGAGAGCGGCTGGGGATGGCGGTCAATCCCGCGCGGGCGGAGAAGTTCTTCGCGGGCGCGCCGCACACGTTCGCCGAGCTCGTCGATCTCGTCGAGGCGGGAAAGCCGCTGCCGCGGTTCCCTCTCGCCGTGTCGGTGCGGGCGACTCTGCGCGAGGAGACGCGGAGCGTCGAATCCTTCAACGTCGTCGGCGTGCTCCGGGGCTCGGACCCGAAGCTCTCGAAGGAGTTCGTGGTGCTCTCGGCCCATCTCGACCACCTCGGCGTCGGCGTGCCGGTCTCGGGCGACGCGATCTACAACGGGGCGATGGACAACGCGTCGGGCTGCGCCGCGCTCCTCGATTTCGCCGAGACGGTCCGCGAGTCGCGCCGGCCGCTCCGCCGGAGCGTGCTGCTCGTGTTCGTCACGGGGGAGGAGAAGGGCCTTCTCGGATCGCGCTGGTTCGCGCTCCACCCGACCGTCCCGCGCGACGCGATGGTCGCCGACTTCAACATCGACATGTTCCTGCCGCTCTTTCCGCTCCGGCTCGTCACCGTGCTCGGGCTCGACGAGTCGGACGTCGGAGACGCCGTCCGGGCGTCGGCCCGCTCGCTCGGCATCGCGGTGCAGCGCGATCCGGAGCCCGAGCGGCACGTCTTCATCCGGAGCGATCAGTACAACTTCGTGCGCGACGGGATCCCCTCCGTGATGGTGGACGTCGCCGCTCCCGCCGGAAGTCCCGACGCCGATCGTCTCAAGCGGTGGCTCGCCGAGCGGTATCACGCGCCGTCGGACGATCCCGGGCAGCCCGTCGACCTCGCCGCGGCGGCGGCCTACGAGAAGCTCATGTTCGGCGCCGCGCGTGAGGTGGCCGACCGGGACGAGCGCCCGCACTGGAAGCCCGGGAGCTTCTTCCGCCGTTTCGAGTCGCGGTGAGCGGCTCGGAAGAGATCGCGCGCCGCCTCGACGCCCAGTTCTCCTCGTGGACGACCGTTCTCGGCGATCCGGCGTCGCCGCGCCTCGATCGCGCGCCGGCTCCGGACAAGTGGTGCGCCCGCGAACACCTGGCCCACGTCACGCGGATGCACGGGGTCTGCGCGGCGCGCGTCCGCGTCATCCTCGCGCGCGAATCGCCGCTCCTGCCTCCGTACCGCGCCGAGAAAGACCCGACCTGGCGGCAATGGCGGGCCATGACGGCGCCGGATCTCCTCGGCACGGCAGCCGGCCGGCGGGTCGGGCTGATCGAGGCCGTGCGTTCGCTGTCGGAGCCGGACCTCGCCCGGATCGGCGTCCACGCGGCGCTGGGACCGCTCGCGCTCTCGGAGTGGCTGGAGTTCTTCCTGGTGCACGAGGCGCATCATCTCTACACGATCTTCAAGCTGGTCAGAGAGAGCTGACGCGGACCCTACGCGCCGTTATACGCGTCCGGCGGGCCTGCCGCCGGCTAGACGTACGTTCTCAGTACGCCTTCGCCGCCGGTCAGGCCCGCCGGGCGCGTCTTCCAGCACGTCTGGCCGCGTCTCATCGCTTCCGCAATCGGGAAGAGCGGGTAGCGCCCGCGGGCCGGGCGCCCGCATCCCGTCTCGCTCGCGTCTCGGCGCGTCTGAACGTCTGTGGACTCGATGAGTAACGCTGAATTTGCGCGGAGCGGGCTGGCGCCGAGGGCCTGAGCCCGAAAGTCGAATCAGCTGGCGGAGACCGGCCGCGGTTTGAGGCTCGCGAGCTTCTCGGCTTCCGGGAATGAGTCGAGCGCGCGCTGGAGCTGGACATCGGAGCGGAGCCAGCTCTTCCACCCCTCGTCGGGGCCGTATTTCGAGGAGAGCACGTCCTGCGCGATCTCGGAATCGATCCGGCTTCGCGTCTCGTCGCGCAAGTACTCGGCCCGCGCGGCGTCCGCCTTCTCGATCCCCTGGGCCTCGAGGAACCGGAAGAGCTCGGCCTGGACCGCCGCGTCGACCGCGAAGCTTCGGGGGACGTCGGGGTGGCGCGTCAGGTAGTCGACCGCGAAGTTGAAGAAGACGCCGTGCGCCTGCAGGCGGCGGGCGAAATTGGAGGGCTTCGGCGCGGGAACGATCTCGTCGGGAGTGATCCCTCCCGCGGCATACACGGGCCTCCCCGCGTCGGTCGCGAAGAGCTTCCCCGTCCGCTTCGAGGTGTCGGGGGCCGAGTCGTCGTGGATGTCCGGAAGGAGATAAGCCGAGAGGTCCGAGTAGTCGCGCTGGATCCACCGGCCCGACGGGGTGAAGTACTTGGCCGTCGTGAGAGCGAGGCCCGCCCCGTAGGAGACCGGGTAGACGCCCTGCACGAGCCCCTTGCCCCAGGACGTGGTGCCCAGGATCAGCCCCCGGTCGTGGTCCTGCACCGCTCCCGCCACGATTTCCGACGCGGAGGCGGACCCGCGGTTGATCAGGACGACGAGCGGTCCGCCGAACCGGCGGGCGCGGCCCGCCGCGGGGTAGTCGCGCACCGACGACGGGATGCGGCCGCGCGTCGTGACGATCATCTGCCCCTTCTTCAGGAAGATGTCGGCGATCGCGAGCGCGGGCTCGAGGACGCCGCCGGGGTTGCCGCGAAGGTCGAAGACGAGGCTCTTCATCCCGTCGCGCTGGAGGCGCTCGATCGCCCGGGACGTTTCCTCCGCCGAGGTCTGCGTGAACTCGGCGAGCTGGATGTACCCCACCCCGTCGGCGAGGAGGAAGGCGTGGCGCACCGAATTCTGCGGGATCTCGTCGCGCGTGACCGTGAGCGTGATCGGCTCCTCGAGGCCCGGCCGGTGGATCGTCAGGCGGACCGACGTGCCCTTCGCGCCGCGGACGTGATCCGAAACCCGGCGAGTGTCCCACGAATCGTCGAGGCTCTCGCCGTCGATCGCCGTGATGACGTCGCCCGTGCGCAGTCCGATCTTCCAGGCCGGCGTCCCCTGAGCGACGGACATGACGGTCACCCGCCCCTGCCGGCGCTGCATCGAGATGCCGATCCCGAAGTACGAGCCGTGGTGCCGCTCTTCCAGAGACGAGAAATCGGCCGGCTCCAGGAACGCCGTGTGCGGATCGAGCGAGGAGAGCATGCCGTGGATCGAGGCATAGACGAGCTTCTCGGCGGGCACCTTCGTCGCGTTCCACGACTCCGCGGTCGAGACGAGCTGGGCGTACTCGGCGAGGGCCGAGGGAGGCACCTCGCCGCCGCGCCGTCCCGCGGCTCCGCCGAGCACCGTCGCGAGCCCGGCGGCAAGGATCGCAAGGATCGTCGTTCCGCGGCTCAAGCGCGCCAGTATACGTCGCCAGGACGAAATTCGATCCGCCGCCGCGCGGGCGAGCGCGCGCATTAGAATTCCGCCGCGCATGCGTTCCGTTTCCGCCGCCCCACGGACCCGAGCGTGACGACGTCGCCGGCGCCCGCGCTCTCTCGCGCGAATGCCCGCAACGCGCTGATCGCCGGCTTCCTCGGCTGGACGCTCGACGCGTTCGACTTCTTCGTCCTCACGTTCGTCCTGGCGCCCGTCGCGAAGGAGTTCGGCAAGTCGATCCCCGCGGTCGCTCTCACGCTCACGGCGAGTCTCGCGATGCGTCCCCTGGGGGCGGTCGTGTTCGGCCTGATGGCCGACCGCTGGGGACGGCGGCTCCCGTTGATGATCGACGTGGTCTTCTACTCGGTCGTCGAGGTCCTCTCCGGTTTCGCGCCGACGTACACGGTGTTCTTCGTCCTGCGACTCCTCTACGGCATCGGGATGGGTGGGGAGTGGGGAGTCGGGGCGTCGCTCGCGATGGAATCCGTTCCGGCGCGGTGGCGCGGTCTCCTCTCCGGCGTCCTGCAGGAGGGGTACGCGTGCGGGTTCCTCCTCGCGGCCGTGGCGTACGGGACGGTGTTCCCGCGGTTCGGGTGGCGGGCGCTTTTCTTCCTCGGAGGGGTTCCCGCGCTCCTGTCGCTCTTCATCCGGGCGAAGGTCGTCGAGCCGGAGGCCTGGCGCGCCACGCGCACCGACTGGCCCTCCTATCGCCGGGCCGTCGTGAAGAACGGAAAGCTCTTCGGATATCTCGTGCTGCTCATGGCGATGATGAACTTCATTTCGCACGGAACCCAGGACCTCTATCCCACCTTCCTTCAGAAGCAGCGGCACTACGATCCCCGGTGGACCGCGGTCGTGACGGCGATTTCAATGATCGGGGCGATCGCCGGCGGTCTGCTCTTCGGCCACTTCTCCGACCGGTGGGGCCGGCGGCGGGCGATGGTGGCGGCCATCGGCGGAGCGATCGTGCTCATCCCCCTCTGGATCGCGGCGCCCGCGCCGGCGCTGGTCCTCGCCGGAGCCTTCGGGATGCAGTTCATGGTGCAGGGCGCCTGGGGGATCATTCCGGCGCACATCAACGAGCTCTCCCCGCCGGCGCTCCGCGGGTTCTTCCCGGGATTCGCGTATCAGCTGGGCGTGCTGTGCGCGTCGTCGATCGGTTACGTCGAGGCGCTGCTCGCCGAGCACCTCACCTACTCGCAATCGATGGGGCTGCTGGCCGGGACGGTCCTTTTCCTCGGAGCCATCGTGGTTGCCGTGGGACCGGAGGCCCACGGCATCTCCTTCTCGTAGCAAGCGCGCCGATGCATCGAGCCGGGCGGGCGCGTGCGCCGCGACCCGCGGAGCGGTCAATCGCCCAATGCCAGCGCAACGGGCATACGTCCGGTGGCGCCCTTTACAAAGTGAACGTCTTCATCACGATCGTCCCGTCCCCCGACTGACTCGACACCGCGAACGGGCCGCGGCGGG
>DATFVB010000166.1 GCA_035260525.1 Thermoanaerobaculia bacterium | reverse complement strand
CCGACGAGCGCGCCGCCGCGGAGGCCGACGACGAGCGCTTCGACCGCACGGAATGGGCGGTGCTCGACGAGGCGGCGCGGCATATCGACGAGGAGACGGCGCGCTCGCGTTCCTAGCAAGCGCGGCGATGCATCGAGCCGGCCGGGCGCGTGCCGCCGGCCGTCGCCACGACGTACGCTTGTCGGTACGCCTTAGGCGCCGGCGGGCGGCCCGCATCCCGGCGGGCTCGCGCCTCGCCGCGCCTCGAGGTTGAATCAACTGGGATCGACGGTCGCATGATCTATCGGGACCGGGCGCGAGCCGCCGGCCGTCGCCACGACGTACGCTTGTCGGCACGCCTTAGGCGCCGGCGGGCGGCCCGCATCCCGGCGGGCTCGCGCCTCGCCGCGCCTCGTCCTCTGATCAACTGGCATCGCGCCCGGCGCCGTCACGCTGGGAGGGCCGTGCCGTCCTGCGGACGATCGGCAAGACTCGTGACACGCCGCCGGGATCCGTTTTTCACGGTCTGCTAGGGGAGGGCTCCTCCCGCGTATCCGGTCAGCTCCACGTAGCTCTTCCCGGTCACCGGAACGCCGCGCGCGGTTCCCGCGACCGCGCAGGCGCCCTCCCAGTACGTCACGCGGGTCGAGCGGTTCGTGACGAGCTCCTGGTCGGCGACCCGCGGCGTCACGGCGAGGTCGAGGCCGCGCGAGGGCACGCGCAGCCGCCATCCGGAAGGGTACGTCGCGGCGGTATGCGGCGAGCGCCAGCGGCCGGTCGCCTCGACCGAAAAGTCTCCGGCGGAGAGCGGAAACGCCGTCCCGTCCCTGGCCACGAAGGTGCCCTGCGAAAAAGGCGACTCGCCTCCCGACTTCGCGCGAAGCCGGTAGAGCATCGCTTCGGTTCCGTCGGAGAGCTGCACGGCGAACCAGTCCCAGCCGGCGAGGTCCTCGGGCAGGCCGCCCGGCCCGAACTCGTGGTCGAACCAGGCGATCCCGGACACGGGCTCGGCCTTCCCGCCGCGCGTGAGCGTTCCGGAGACGAAGAGCCGCGGAATCGAGACGTAATTCGAGTACTCGTCGGGACGCGGCCCCTTTCGAGAGATGCCGCCGGCGCCGTTTCGGACCGGCGGCTTGCGCGGCTCGAGCCGCAGAGCGATCGCGGCTTCCGGCATCGACGCGCGGAGGAGATGGACGCCGCCTTCCTCGCGCGTCTCCCAGTCCTCGATGAAGACCGCGAGTCGCCCGGAGTCCGCTCCCGCGATCCCGGGGAACGGGCGATGGAGCTTCTCGGCCCAGCGGAAGGAGCGCCGCCCGACGTCGGTCAGAGCGAAGTGCGCCGCGTCGACGTCGTCGCCGTCTCCGAGCCTGGCGCGGAAGAACGTGAGCTCGAAACCGAATTCCTCGCGGGCGGCCGTCTCGAGATGCCCGGTGTAGTACCACCACTCGGCCCGGGCGTCGGGGTGGGCGGCATTCGTCGAGGGCGGGGTCGCCGCGTCGAGCGGCGCGGAAAGGAACGCCGCGTCGAGCGGCGCGGCGAAAAACGCCGCGACGAGCCCGGCGAGGACGGCCACGCGCCTCATTCCTCGCGGATCCCCGCGGCCGCGTCTCCCCCGACGGCGATCCGTGCCGGGACGAGGCTTGCGGCCACCGTCGTCGTGAGCGCCAGGGCGAAGCCGGCCGCGATCTCCCGCCAGGGGATCTCGACGCGGATCGACCAGCCGAACGACTGCGGGTTGATGACGCCGATGAGGATCGCGGCGAACGCCGTTCCCGCGAGCGCGGCGAGCCCGAGCGCGCCCGCGCCGATCAGTCCCGCTTCGATCGCGATGGAGCGGCGGAGCTGCCGCCGGGACGTCCCGAGCACGCGAAGCAGCGCGAGCTCCCGGCGGCGCTCGACGATCAGCGCGAAGAGCGCGTTGACGACGCCGAGACCCGCGACGAGGAGCGCGATCGCCTCCAGGGCCCACGTCACCGCGAACGTGCGGTCGAAGATCTTCCGCACCTCGGCGCGAAGCGTCCGATTCGTGAGGATCGAGAAAGCGAACCGCCCTCCCGCTCCGGCGAGGATGCGGTCGCGGAGGGCCTCGGGGGAGACGCCGGGCGCCGCGCGGATGGCGACCGTCGAGACGTCGGTGTCGTGGAAGAGCGAAACGAAGAGGGGACGGTCGATCACCACCGTGCCACGGTCGTTCGAATAGTCGGGGTAGACGTCGGCGATCGGGAATTCCCGCGGCCCGGAGGGGGTCGGGACTCGGACGCGGTCGCCCCGCTTCTTCCCGAAGCGGCGCGCGAACGGCTCGGACACGAAGACCTGGCCTTCCCGGCGCGCCCGCCCGAACACCTCCGCGGGGTCGCGTCCCGATTCGAGGGGCAGCGCGCCGATCCGGACGGCGGTCCCGAAATCGCCGGCGCCGATCGTGAACGGGGTTCCGCGCGCGTCGTGCGCGTCGATCGTCCGGAAGGGATCCGCCACCGCGACTCCCGGGACCGATCGGAGGAAGTCGACCGCCTCCGCCGGGATCGTGCCGATGATCCCGCGCCGGTCTCCGGTCGCCGACTTGACGAACAGGTCCGACGCGACCGACTGGTCCACCCACGTGATCACGGTCCGCCGGAGCGACGCGATCATCACGGCCATCGCGCCGCTCATCCCGAGCGCCAGCGCGAGCGCGGCGATCGCGACGGCGTTTCGCGAGAGGTTGCCCCCGAAGAAGGCCGCGGCGAGCCGGCCGGGGACGCCGAAGAGACGGTGGAGCGGCCGCCGCGAGACCCGCTCGATGACGATGATCGCCGCCGGAGCGCCCCACGCGAGCGCGGCGATCGCGCATCCGACGGCGGCGAACCCGAAGAGCGGGAAGCCCCCGACCGCGGGGAGCCGCGAGAGGCCCGCGCCGAGGGCGGCGCACCCGGCGGCGATCGCGGCGAACCATCCCGCCCGGCGCCGCCGCCGCCGCTCGATCGAGCCGGGCCGCATCGTCGCCGCCGGGGGAATTCGCGAAGCCTCGACGGCCGGCACGACGGATGCGGCGACGGACGAGACGAGGCCGACGAGGGCGGCGGTGACGAACGGCTCCCACGACGAAGAAACGGACAGCGTGGCCGTCGCCCGGTAGACGCTCACGACCGTGGCGCCGACGGTCGGCAGGAGCGCGCGCGAGAGCGCCCACCCCAGCCCCAGGCCGGCCGCCGTCCCGATCGCGCCGAGCGCCGCGCCCTCGGCGAGAAAGCAGGCGAGGATCGAGCGCCGGGACGCGCCGAGGGCGCGCACGGCGCCGATCTCGGGCCAGCGCCGGAGCACCGACATCGAGAGGGTGTTGTAGATCAAGAACGCGCCGACGAGCAGCGCGATCGACCCGAGCGCCGCGAGGTTCAATCGGTACGCGCGGACCATCTTGTCCGCCGACGCCGCGCGGGCCGCCGGCCGGCGGACCGAGAGGCCCGCCGGAAGCGACGCGGCGATCCGGCGCGCGATCTCCTCCTCCGGGACGCTTTCCGGAAACGTGACGTCGAGCCGGTCCACGCGTCCCGGCATCCCGAAGAGCTTTTGAGCGTGCCGCAGTCCGGTCACGAGGACCTGTCCTCCGGACGCGCGGGCGGGGCCGACCGGCTCGAGAACCCCGGCGATCCGCACGTCGGCGCGGCGCCCCCGGACGAAGATCGGCATCTCGCTTCCCACGGAAACGCGATGCCGGCGCGCGAACGACGCGGGGGCGAGGACGGCGTCGGCGGAGAACAGGGAGCGGAGATCACCCCCGGCGGGGGCGGCGAGGCGATACCGGCGGACCGGCTCCTCCGCCGTCACGTCGACGCCGAGGATCTCGACCGGCTCGTCGGTGCCGTCGCCGCACACGGCGAACCGGTCGACGACGGGCGCGAACGCCCCGACCCCCCAGATCCACCGGAGCCGCGACCCCGCGCTCTCCGGCACCCCGTCGACCCCCTCGACGGTCAGGCGAGCGGCGCCGGACACCGCCTCGACGCCCTCGCGGAACGAATCGGTCACGCTGCGGTTCGCGCGGTGGATCGCGCATACGGCTCCGACGCCGATCGCCACCCCCGCAAACGAGAGAAACATCCGCAGGGGATGGGTCCGCGCGGGCCGCCAGACGAGCCCCGCGAAGAGGAGCCTCACGCGACCCTGCCGTCCTTGAGGCGGACGACGCGTCCGGCCCGCCTCGCCGCTTCCTCCGAATGCGTCGCCATGAGCACGGTGCCCCCGTGCTCCTCGTGGAGCGAGGCGAGCAGGTCGAGGACCGCCGCGCCCGAGAGCGAATCGAGGTTCCCCGTCGGCTCGTCGGCGAGCAGCAGCTCCGGGCGCGCCGAGAGCGCGCGGGCGAGCGCGACGCGCTGCATCTGGCCCCCGGAGAGCTCGTACGGGAAGGCGTCCCCCTTCTCCGCCAGGCCGACGCGCGCGAGGAGCTCCCGCGCGCGCGCCGAAGCCTCGCGGTTTCCGTCGAGGGCGAGCGGCAACTCGACGTTCTCGCGCACGGAAAGCGCCGGGATCAGGTTGAAGAACTGGAAGACCGTTCCCACGCGGCGGCGCCGGAAGAGGGTCAGCTCCTCCTCCGGGATCGCGGTGAGGTCGCGGCCTCCCACGACCACCCGGCCGCTCGTGGCCACGTCGATTCCCCCCGCCAGGTGCAAAAGCGTCGATTTTCCGCAGCCCGAAGGGCCGGCGACGGCCACGAATTCGCCGGCCGCGATCTCGAGCGAGACGCGGTCCAGTGCCGGCGTGTCGCGGGCGCCCGGGTACGTCTTCGACACCTCCTCGAACGCGATCTCGACGCCCACGTCCGCAGCATACCGGAGCGGTTGCGGGCGGCTCTATAATGGCCGCACATGGCCATCCCCGCATCCGCCACGGCCGGCGCGGCGCCGGACTTCGACCCGGCCGCAGCGGGCGGCGCCTCGTCCGAAGAGGACGTGCTCCGCGGCGTCCTTCCCGACGCGCGGAAGCTCGCGGAGCACGCCTTCAAGATTCCCGCGCAGGAGGTCGACGACGTGCTGCAGGAGGCCGCGGTCGATTTCCTCTTGCACGCGCGGCGCGGCGCCCGGGCGACCGCGGGCCTGATGATCGTGATTACGCGCCGGCGGTGCCTCGATTTCTGGCGATCCCGATACCGCCGGAGGAAGGATGTCGCGCTCGACGATCTGCGGGGAGACGAGCCGGCATGCCCCGCCGAGTGCGACCTGCCGGACGAAGTCGCCGTCGTCGACGGCGCGCGTCTGGCCCGCACCTGGCCGTCGCTTTCCGACAACTGCCGGCACGTCCTCGCCCGGCGCTTCTGGCAGAACCAGCGGACCGCCGACCTCGCGGACCGGATGGGCTACAAGCGCGAAACGTTGAAACGGATGATCAGCCGCTGCCTGGGCCGGCTGCGGCGAAGCATGGGAACCGCCGCATGAACGGCCCGTGGAGAACGGCATGAACGGCCCGTGGAGAACGGCATGAACGCGACGCCGCGGATCCATTTCGAAGAGATCGACTGGCTCGACTACGTCCAGGACGAGCTCGAGCCGGAAGCCCGGCGCGCGCTGGCCGCCCATCACGCGGAGTGCGCTCGATGCCAGGTCACGGTCGAGTCCCTCGAGCGCTTCTCGCGGGCGATCCCGGGCGCGCTCCATCTCGTCGAGGCCGGGACGCCGGCCGCCGACGCCGCCGACGACGTGATCGCCGCCGTGGCCCGCGCCCGCGCGGGCGAGATCCTCTCGGCGGCCGAGGAGCGCCGCGACGCGCTGCAGACGGCGTTCGGGGGTTCGGACGGCTCGGCCGCCGGTTTCTCGTGGACGCCGGACCTGCTCGAGGAGGCGCATCCGCTCTGCCGCGAGCGGCTGCGCACGGAACCGGCGCTCGCCGGACGAATCCTGCGCAGCGCTCTCTCGTTCATCGAGGACGGCCGGCCGCCCGTCGACCCGGCGCTGGCCGCCTCGTTGCGCGCGTCGCTCGCCTGCGTGCTCGTCGGCGAGGGACGGATCGAGGACGCGCTCGGCGCGCTCGACGCCGTCCGGGACGCCCTCGACGGAGCGCCCGTGCCGGAGATCGAGCTCGGGTTCTGGCACTACGTGCGAGCGACGGCGCTCTACAACTCGAGCCGGCCCGCCGAGGCGCTCGACGAGATCCGTTCCGCGCGCCGGATCTACGAAACGCTGGAGGACCGGGACCGGCTGGCGCGATGCCGCCAGGTCGAAGCCGTCCTCGTGTCGGATCTCGGACGTCCCGAGGAGGCGGTCGCGCTCTATCGCGAGATCCTCGAGGACGCGCGGCTCGGAGAGGACCGGGCGGTGCACGCGACTCTCCTGACGAACTACGGAGTCGATCTCGTCCGGACGGGGCGGCTCGAGGAGGCGCGGCGCATCTACGGGCGCGCCGAGGCTCTGCTGAAGAGCACGGGCCAGGAGGGGCGCCTGATGCGGGTGCGATGCGGGCTCGCCGATCTCGCCCGGGCCGAGGGCCGTCTCGAGGAAGCGCTCGACTCGATGATCGCCCTGCGCGAAGGTTTCCGCGCTCTCTCGATCCCCTGGGAGGAGATCCAGTTCGAGCTGAACATCGCGGAAGTCCTCCTCGAGCTCGACCGCGCCGTCGAGGCGAGGGAAATCTGCCGGGTGCTGCGGCCACGGATCGATGCGCTCGGCTTCCAGCGCGAGGCGGGGCGCGCGATCGCCTATCTCGCGGCGGCGGAGCAGGAGCTTAATTTGAGCCGGATCGGCCGGGTCCGGATTTTCCTCCGGCGGCTGGAAAACGGCGAAGACCTCCGCTGGTCGGCCGCGTAGTTTTCGTCTTTCCGACGGCCTGATTCCGACGCCGGCGGGTGCCCGCGGCAGGAAACGACACGGTTCGGTGTCCCCTTTTTCGCCTGGAAGCGATGAAGAAGGTGAAAAGGAGGCACCATCATGAAAAGTCGATTTCTCGGCCTGATCCTCGTCATCGCACTGGCGGCCCCCGCCGCCGCCCGTCCGGCAATCGTGGTCCCGCATCGGACGACCTCCTGGGTCCGGCTCTGGCAGGGATTCCTGGGCTTCTTCACGGGTTTTCGCCTGTTCGATGCGACGGATGCTTCCGGTCACACGCTTCCGCCGCCGACCTGCACGACGTCCTATTCGGGCCAGTGAGCCCGTCGTTCGTGTGATTTAGCGACTTTTCTCGACGGAGACGCGTCCCCATCGCGAGGGTTTCGCGATGGGGATATCGATGAGGCTTCCGGACCCGCTCTACGGCGCGGTGAAGCCGCTGTTTGCCCCTCACGCCCTGTGGCACGCGGCGCGCCTGCCGGTCAATGCCGCCCTGCGCGGTCCCGGAACCGGCTTCCCGGGCCTGCGCGCCCTCGACGAGCCGGGGAGCGGCGAGGAGTTTCTGATCTATCACCGAGCCATGCTCCGGACCTTCGCGGAAGAAGCCTCGCGCCATCCGGACACGCTTTTTCTGCTGGACCGCTGGAACCGATTCCCCTCCTGGCTGGCGGACTTCTTCGCCTGGTCGCAGCCGGGCTTTCTTCCGGGCGCCCTCGACCGCGCGGGCGAGATCGTCCGGCAGGGCACGGCCGACGACCTGGGGAGCTTCCTCGAGCCGACGCTCGTCGGCGGCGACCGCTTCCGCGGGCTGCACAACATCGCGCACGCGAACATCGCCGCCTACGAGGCGCACCGCTTCGGCGCCGCCCACCCGGGACTCCGCGATGCCGCAATGAACTCGCCCGAGTGCTCGCCCCACAACGAGCACTTCTGGAGCCTGCACGCCTGGATCGACGACCTCTATTCGGAGCTTCTCCGGCGGACGGGCGGGGAGAGCGTCGAGGGCGACCGCGCACCGGAGCTCGCGTCGCACGGCCCCGCGCAACGCGTGCATCCTTCGAGCTTCACGCCCGTCCGGAAGGGTTGAAGGGCCCTTCGGTCCATGCTATGGTTTGCCCCCTTCCGTGGGGCTGTAGCTCAGTTTGGGAGAGCGCCTGAATCGCACTCAGGAGGTCGACGGTTCGATCCCGTTCAGCTCCACCATCCGCCTTCGCCCTGCCAAGCGCTGTTGCGCTTGACGACGCTACGGCGCGATTTTCGATGCGAGGGATCGAACCATTGTTCAGCTCGATCCATCGCCTCCGGAGCGAAGCGACGAGAGGCGATCCCGTTCAGCTCCACCATCCGTCGCTTCCGCGGCCCGCGCCTGCGCGCGTCCGCTTACGCTCCCACGTCGCGGACCTCCTCCGCTTCGGTGGCTCGCGCACTGGCGTGCGCGGCGATTGACGCGCTCAGCGCTACGCGCTGGCCGCTTCGCAGCTGCGCCTGGCGTCGCGCGCTGGATATCCTCGCGGAGACTTTCCGCGACGTGTCCTCCGCGGCT
>DATFVB010000165.1 GCA_035260525.1 Thermoanaerobaculia bacterium | reverse complement strand
GGCCCTTACGGCTCGCGCGAACTCTCGACTAAATCACGCCGTAGCTCGGCGAGGCGGACCGGGTCGATGCATCGGCGCGCTAGATTTCCCTTCTATTCATGAGCGACCGCGCCATGGTGACCTCGTCCGCGTACTCGAGGTCGCCCCCGACGGGAAGGCCGAACGCGATCCGCGTGACCGAGACGTTCCGGGGCTTGAGCAGCCGCGCGAGGTAGAGCGCGGTCGCCTCCCCCTCGACGTTCGGGTCGGTCGCGACGACCACCTCCCGGATGCCGCCGTCGACGCGCTCGAGCAGTCCGCGTATGTCGATGTCTTCCGGCCCCACGCCGCGGAGCGGCGAGAGCGCTCCTCCCAGGACGTGGTAGCGGCCGCGGAACTCGCGGGTGCGCTCGATCACCGGGACGTCGGCGGCGTCCTCCACGACGCAGAGAATCGATCCGTCGCGCGCCGGGTCGGAGCACACCGGGCATGGATCCTCTTCGGTCAGCATGTTGCAGATCGAGCAGCGGCGGACGCGCTCCCGGGCGGACACGACCGCCTCCGCGAGCGCCGCGGCCTCTTCGCGGGGCGCCCGGAGAAGGTGGTAGGCGATGCGCGCGGCACCCTTTGCGCCGATGCCGGGGAGCCGTTCGAAGGCTGCCGCGAGCCGCTCGAAGCTCTTGGGAAGGAGGGACATCTATCTGGAGAAATCCGAAATCTGAAATCCGAAATCCAAAATCCAAAACAGACCGAAAATTCGAAATTCAAAACCCGAAACGGGCCGACGGACCCGATGTGCCCGCGCCGTGCCGGAAGCTCCGGCCGGATTCGCGCATGTCGGACGGGCATCCGACTCCGGGCCCATGAGCAGGTCGTTCGCATTTCGAGTTTCCATCATTCGGATTTCGGGCTCGTCTCGGACTTTGAGATTTCGTAATTTGAATTTGTTTCGGATTTCGAACTTCGAATTTCGAATTTTCTCTTCAAAGCCCCGGCACCATTCCGCCCAGCATCTTCGAGGTCTTCCGCTGGACTTCTTCGTCGACCTTGCGGCCGGCGTCGCGGGCGGCGGCGACGATCAGGTCCTGGAGCATTTCGAGGTCCGACGGATCGACGGCATCCTTGTCGATGCGGCAGGCCGTGATCTCCTTCGTCCCGGACATCGCGATCGTCACCGCGCCGCCGCCGGCCGTGCCTTCGATCTTCATCGCGGCGAGCTCGGCCTGGACCTTGTCCTGCATCGCCTGCGCCTGCTTCATCATCTGGCGGATGTTCATCGTCACTCTTCCTCTTTGACGTCGACGACCTCGCCCCGGAAGAGGGCCATCGCCTTCTGGACCATCGGGTCGTCCTGCGCGCGCGACGCGGCGCGCTCCCGAGACAGGATCTGCGGCGGGACTTCCCGGGCGGCCGCGGCGAGATCGCCGTTGACCGGCGGACCGGTCGTCAGCCGGATCGAGAGCGCGTGCCCGAATGCCTGCCCCGCCTCTTCGGCGAGGAGCTTGAGCGGATCCGGCTTCTGCAGGGCGTCGCGGGCGGAGGCCTTGTCGATCGGGAATTCGATCACGAGATCCGTCCCCTTCGCCTCGATCCGCGTCGCGAGCGTGAGATAGGTCCCGATCGTGACGCGCCGCGAGAGAACGCGCCGGACGAAATCGGAGACCGGGTCGGACGCCGACGGCGCCGGGTCCGCCTCTTCCGGCGGCGGGGCGGGGACCAGCGACACGAACCGCGGACGATCGGCGGGCGGAGGCGCAGGCGCCGCCGGCGCCGAGGTCTTCCCGGCGAGCGACTCCTCGAGCGCCCGAAGCCGGGGGAGCTCCGCCATCTTCAGGAGCGACATTTCCCAGACGATCCAGGGATCGGCCGCGCGGGCGAGCTGCCGTTCGGTCTCCAGCTGCAGCGAGACGGCGCGGAGCTGCGTGTCGTACGGCGCGAGCGCCGCGAGCTTGCCCGCGCGCTCGTCCTTCTTCTCGGCGTTTCTCTCCCCCTTTTCGGCCGAAGCGACCAGGATGTCCCGAAGCATCGACGTGAACTCGCGGGCCGCGTGCCGCGGGTCGACCCCCTCCTCGCGCGCCCTCCCGACGATCGCGAGGACCTCGGGCCGGTTGCCGGAGACCGCCGCGGCGAAGAGCGCTTCGAGCATCGCCCGGTCGACGAACGCGAAGATCTCCGCGCATCGGCGCTCGTCGACGGCGCCGCTGGAGAGGGTCGCGGCCTGTTCGAGGAGCGACAACGCGTCCCGAAGCGACCCGTCGGCGGCGCGCGCGATCTGGGCCGCGGCGCCGGGCGTCACGGTGAAGCCTTCGCGCTCGGCGACGGTGCGCAGGCGATCCTCGACCTCCGCGTCCGTCAGACGCCGGAAGGAGAACTTCTGGCAGCGGGAAACGATCGTCGCGGGGATCTTGTGGAGCTCGGTCGACGCGAGGATGAAAACGGCGTGCTCGGGCGGCTCCTCGATCGTCTTCAGCAGCGCGTTGAACGCCGCCTTCGACAGCATGTGGACCTCGTCGAGGATGAGCACACGGTAGCGGTCGCGCTGCGGCGCATATCGGAGGATCTCGATCAGCTCCCGGGCGTCCTCGACGCTGTTGTTCGAGGCGGCGTCGAGCTCGATCGTGTCGAGCGACTCGCCGCGCTGGGCGATCTCCCGGCACGAGGCGCACTCGCCGCAGGGCGAGGCGGTCGGACCCTTTTCGCAGTTCAGGCATGCGGCGAGCAGCCTCGCGGTCGTCGTCTTCCCGACGCCCCGCGGGCCGGTGAAGAGATAGGCGTGCGCGATCCGCCCCGACTCGAGAGCGTGCTCGAGAGTCCGGGCGACCGCCTCCTGCCCGACGAGGGTGTCGAACGTTCGGGGACGCCATTTTCGCGGGAGGGCGACGTGGTTCGCAGCGGGTTCGGTCATGGGTTCAGCGACGCCTCAGGGTCTCATCAACAGGCGCAAGAGCGACGAGGACGCAAAAGCGCCGAGGCCGACGATGAGTTCAGGCACCCCTGCGGCGCCCGGAGGCATCTCCTGATCGCTGCTTCCTTCCGGACCTGACGAGGTTCGGAGACTTCCGTCGCACAGGACCCGAACTCATCCTCGGCCCCGGCAGAGAGGCATTCTACCTCACTCTCCGCCGTCCCGCTTTCGCGGGCGGAACGCCGCCCAGGCGAAGCCGGCGACCAGAAGGAATCCGGCGATCAGGTCGGTGTCTCGGAAAAGGGGCGAAGGCGCCTCGGGCCAGAGCCCCGCGACGTCCCCCCAGGTGAAAACGACCGCAAAGACCAGGACGAGCGCCACGGATAGGAAGACGAGGCGGCTGAGGAAAGGGGCTTTCATGTCGGGATCTTAAGGCGGAACGTCCCGTCCGGTGGCTCCAAACGACAGACCGCGAATCGCGCTCTTCCGTGGCGATCCTCCCCGAAACAGGCCGCGCTATACTTCCCCTCCGCCGCTCGCGGAGAGTTGTCCGAGTGGCTTAAGGAGCACGCTTGGAAAGCGTGTGTGCGGGAAACCGTACCCAGGGTTCGAATCCCTGACTCTCCGCCATACGAGAAGAGATAACGAAAACAGAAGCTTCGGCACCGAGAAGCGAACTACTTCGAG
>DATFVB010000164.1 GCA_035260525.1 Thermoanaerobaculia bacterium | reverse complement strand
GGCCCCGTCCTGCCGTGGCGCGGCTCCGGAACACCGCAATTCCTAGCGGTCTTGCCGTGGCACGTTTCTGGCTGTCAAACTGATGCCATGAGAACGATCTGGAAAGGGCACCTCACGTTCGGGCTGATTTCCGTGCCGGTGGGCCTCTACACCGCGATCGAGAGCTCGGAGCGAGTCTCGTTCCGCATGCTCCACCGCAAGGACCTCGCTCCGATCCAGTACAAGAAGTTCTGCTCGAAGGAGGACGTCGAGGTCGACAACGACGAGATCGTGAAGGGCTACGAGGTCGACAAGAACAAGTTCGCGGTCGTCGAGGAAGAGGAGCTCGAGAAGGTCCAGGAGGAGACGGCGGGAGAAGAGGACCACACGGTGGAGGTCCTCGAGTTCGTCGAGCTCCATTCGATCTCTCCGCTCTCGTTCGAGAAGCCGTACTACCTCGCTCCCGAGAAGGGAGGCGACAAGGCGTACGCGGTCCTCCGCGACGCGCTGATCGAGGAGAGGAAGGTGGGGATCGCGAAGATCACGATCCGCACGCGACCCCAGCTCGGCGCCCTCGTTCCCTCCGACAACGCCCTCGCGCTCGAGATCCTGCGCCCGTTCGAGGAGCTCCGGTCGACCTCGGGGCTGCGCCTTCCCGAATCGGCGAAGAAGTCCGCCGAGATCAAGATGGCGAAGATGCTGATCGATCAGATGACGACGGAGTGGGACCCGGCCGAGCACCCGAACGAATATCGTCAGGCGCTGACGAAGCTCCTCTCCTCGAAGAAGAAGTTCGCCGTCCGGAAGGCGGCGCATGGCGGCGAAGAGAACGTCGTCGACCTCATGGAAGCGCTGAAGAAGAGCGTCGGGAAGACCTCGAGGAGCCGCGCGATCGGCCGGAAGAAGGCCGGCGCGGCGTAGTCGGCCGCGCAAGAGACGAGCGGCACGCCCCGCGGAAGAAGCCGGGAGCCGCCCGCACCTGCCGAATGCCGCTCAGGAATCGCGCTCGAAGGCGCGGCGGATGGCGTCGAGCATCTCCGCGGGGCGAAAGGGTTTCGAGACGAAAGCCGTCACCCCCGCTTGCGACATCTCTACGCGCTTCTGCGTCGCGAAGTAACCGCTCACGAGGATGACTCGCGCGGCGGGATCGCATTCCTTCAGCCTCAGGAACGTCTCCCACCCGCCCAGACGGGGCATCTGGAGGTCGGAGATCACGACGCCGATCGCGAGGGGGTTCTCGCGATAGACCCGGATCGCCTCGATCCCGTCCGGCGCCGTCAGCACGCGGTAGCCTTCCGATTCGATCAGCTCCCGCAGGGACCGGCGAAGGAGGCGCTCGTCCTCGACGACGAGGACCGTCCGGCCGCCGGAAAGAGGTGCCGTCGACGTTTCCGGAGGAGCGTCCGCTTTCGCGGCCTTCTTCGCCTTGCCGGCCGGCCCGGGCCTTCGTTCTCGCGGGGAAGCCGCCGGGAGCAGGACCTCGAATCGCGTCCCCTTTCCCGGCTCGCTGTCGACGTCGACGAAACCTCCGTGCGTCGTGACGATCCCGTATACGACCGAGAGGCCGAGGCCGGAGCCGCCCTGCTCCTTTTTCGTCGTGAAGAACGGCTCGAAGATCCGGCTTCGCGTCGCCTCGTCGAGGCCTTCGCCCGTGTCGGCGACCGTGATCGAGACGTAGGCGTCGGACCGCGCCTCGGGGAACCGCGCGGCGACGTCCGCGCGGCTCCGCGCGGACGTCCCGATCGTCAGCCGGCCCCCCTCGGGCATCGCGTCGCGTGCGTTGACGCACAGGTTCAGCAGCGCCTGGTGGATCTGGTTCGCGTCGGCGTCGAGGGCGGGCAGCTCCGCGGCGAGAGCGGTCTCGCACGTGATGTTCCGGGGAAACGTCTCCTTCACCATCTCGAAGAGCTCTTTGACGAGGGCATTGACGTCGACGCGGGTCGGGGTCTCCCCGTCCGAACGGCGGGCGAACGCCAGGAGCTGGCGCACGAGCGCGGCCCCGCGGTCGACGGCCGTCTGCATCGCGGCGATCGCGTCGGCTCCCCGCGGCCCGGCGTCCGCATTCCGCTTCAGGGCCGCGATGTAGGTCGAGAGGATGCTCAGGATGTTGTTGAAATCGTGGGCGATCCCGCCGGCGAGGGTCCCCATGCTCTCGAGCTTCTGCGCCTGCAGCAGCTCCTGCTGGAGGAGCTTGGCCGCCGTCACGTCGCGCATGTTGCACTGGACCATGGCGTGCGAGTCCGTGCCGTAGCCGCTGCACACCCGGTTGGCCCAGACTTCCCGGCCGTCGGCGGCGACGAGCGGAATCTCCATCTCGTCGGGGATGCGGGCGCCGCCCTCGAAATCCCACGCTCGCTCGGGCGCGCGCCGGTGCGCGAAGGCGGGCAGCGACGCGATGGGCTGCCCGACCACCTGCTCGGCGGGATAGCCGAGCATCGCCGTGAAGAACGGATTCACGTCGATCACCTGGCCGCTCTTTCCGTCGATCAGGAGGATCGCCTCGCGCGCCTTCTCGAAGAGGCGGCGGTAGCGGATCTCCGACTCCCGCAGCTTCGTCTCGGCGCGCTTGCGCTCGGTGATGTCCTGGATCGCGAGCAGGACGAGAGGCTCCGGCTCCGAAGGGAGGCGAATCTGGCGGGAGTTCAGCAGAAGGGTCCTCGGCGGCTCGTCCCTTGCGGCCCGGGGCTCCCACTCGACGTCGGTCACCGTCTCCTTTCGCTGGATCACGGGCTCGAGCAGGGCGCGGAGCTTCGGATCGCTCCATCCCGGAAGCTCGTCGAGGCGCTTTCCCTCCAGGCGCAGGGGGGAGGTGTCGAACGTCCGGTAGAAGGGCTGGTTCGCGGTCCGGACCCGCATCGCCGAATCGACCACGAGGAGCGATTCGCCGACGGTCTCGACGAGGGCCTCGGCGTAGTCCCGCGCCCGGTTGACCTGCTCGAGACCGAGCTTGACCGGATCGATGTCGAGGAACGCGATGACCGCCCCGTCGATCCGATTCTCGGACGTGCGGTAGGGGCGCACCCGCATGAGGTACCACTGCCCCTGCTTGTCCTGGACCTCGAGCTCCCTTCCTTCGACGGTGCGAATCACCTCGGCGACGATCTCGGAGAGGTCCGGTACGTCGACGTTCGGCTTGAGGTCGCGCAGCGGCCGCCCGGCGTCGCCGGGAATCACGTTGAAGATCTTCTCGGCGAGCGGCGTGAACCGGCGGATCGCGAGTTGGGGATCGACCAGGATCATCGGAATGTTGACGCTCGCGAGGACGTTCGTGAGGTCCGCATTCACGGCCGCCAGCTCCCCGTTCCGCGTCTGGAGCTCGTCGTTGACGGTCGTGAGCTCCTCGTTGGTGGACTGGAGCTCCTCTTTCGCGGTCTCGAGCTCCTCGTTGGTCGACTGCAGCTCCTCGTTCGAGGAGAGGATCTCCTCGTTGGCCGACGTCAGCTCTTCGTTGGTCGCCTCCTGATCCTCGATGATCGACTGGAGGTATTCCTTCGTGGCGGAGAGCTCCTGCTCGAGCCGGGCGATCGTCTGCTCCCGCTGCTTCCGGGCCGTCGGGATCGCCGCGGCCTTGCGCGACGGGCGCTCGCGGTCCTCGAAGATCACCAGGAAGTGGCCGCCGGGATCGCCGAGCGGCGCGACCTCGAGGTCGATCAAGTGGTAGCCCGAATCGCCCTTGACCCGCAGTCCCGTCTTGGTGACCCGCTCGCGCGTCTTCTTCGCCCGCTGGACGGCGTCCTTGAGGGCGACGAGGAGCCCTTCCCGCGCGACCTTCAGGAGATTGAAGCTCGGAGCGCCAGACGGAGAGGCGAGAAACTCGCTCGTATGGCCGCGGAACTGCACGATCTCGAGGGCGTCGTTGACGACGACGCCGGGCGGCGAGTAGCGGCCCAGCAGAAGGCGGTCCGCGCGGCGCTGGAGATCGACGAGGCCCCGCTCCGCCGGCCGCTCGCCGGCGGGCGCGAAAGCCTTCCGGGGCGCGGCGCTGCGGGTCCGGGGCACCGTCCCGAAATCGAAGACGTGCGGGGCGGGCACGGGTTTCTTCGAGAAGAGCCGGTGCAGCTTGTCTTCCGCCTGGAAAATGTCGTCGAAGTTCCGGATCGTCTCCGACGCTCCCAGCAGCAGGAAGCCGCCCGGCTTCAGCGCATAGTGGAAGAGGGGGATGATCCGCTTCTGGAGCGGCGGCTCCATGTAGATCAGGAGGTTTCGGCAGCTGATCAGGTCGACGTTCGAGAACGGCGGGTCGGCGCCGAGGTCCTGGCGGGCGAAGATGCAGACGTCGCGGATCGCCTTGCTGATCCGGTACGTCGCTTCGTGCCTGACGAAATATTTCCGGAGCGCGTCGGGGGGGACGTCGGCCGCGATCGAGGTCGGGTAGGAGCCGGCCCGCGCCTGTTCGATCGCCTTCTCGCTGATGTCGGTCGCGAAGATCTGGACGGGGACCGCCGCGCGCATCTCGCCCATCGTGTCGAAGAGCGTGATCGCGAGCGAGTACACCTCCTCGCCGGTCGAGCATCCCGCAACCCAGATCCGGAGCGGGCCGTCGGCCGCCCTTTGCTTCAGGAGCTTCGGAAAGACCTTCTCCCGGAGGATCTCGAACGCCTCCGGGTCGCGAAAGAACGAGGTGACCGTGATGAGGATGTCCTCGTAGAGCGCGTGGACCTCCTCCTTGTCGTTCTTGAGACGTTCGGCGTACTCGTCGACGCCGGTCAGCCGGTGAAGGAGCATGCGGCGCTGGATCCGGCGTCGGATCGTCGTCTTGCGGTACTTCGAGAAATCGACGCCGGTGGCCGACCGGAGGAGCGACAGCACGCGGGTGAGGCCGTGCCCGGCTTCTTCCGTTTCGGACTGTTCCGGCTGCGCGAGGATGGGGTGGGGTCCGAGCCGCCCCAGCTCCTCGCCGATGCGCTCGGGAGGCAGGATGAAGTCGGCGGCCCCGGTCGAGATCGCCGCGTGCGGCATCTCGGGGAAGCGCGCGCTCGATTCCTCCTGCGCGAACGTGATCCCCCCGGCGGCCTTGATCGCGCGACAGCCGAGCGCGCCGTCGGAAGCGGCGCCCGAGAGGACCACCGCGATCGACCGGGACCCGCTCGTCTCCGCGAGCGAGCGGAAGAACTCGTCGATCGGCATGTGCCAGCCGCGCACGCGCTCGTAGCGCGTGATCCGGAACGCGCCATCGTCGAGCGTCAGGTTCGCGTTGGGAGGAATGATGAAGACGGAGTCGCGAGTGACCGGCATCCCGTCGGCGACTTCCTGGACGCGCATCGATGTCGCGCGGCGGATGATGTCGGCGAGCATGCTCTCGTGCGTCGGATCGAGGTGCTGCACGACCACGAACGCCATGCGGGTGTCGGCGGGCACGGCGGAGAAGAGCTTCGTGAGGGCCTCGATCCCGCCGGCGGAGGCGCCGATGCCGACGATCGTGGGACGAGCGGATCGCGCGACGCCGTCGCGCGCCGGACGGGCCGGGGAGGTCGGCGGTTTTTGCCGCCTCGAGTTTTTTCCGGGTCCGCTCTTCTGCTGTTTCGACACGGCGGAGTTCGGCCCGTCACCCTTGCTCCTGGTCATGGGTCGGAGATGAAACCCCCGTTCTCGTAGCGTCCAAACTGTACCACCTCTGCGATCCTCGCACGGGAATCCACCGGGAGCCTCCCGGCGCCTTCGGTTTCCTCCCGGGCGGCCGTGGTCCGCTTCTTGCAATTTTTCCGGAACGTGAGATTCGCAATAGGATCCGCCGGATCAGCGGATGTCGCGTAACGACGGCACCGCCCGGACTCCGCGGCGGCGGCGCCCGCCGCAGAAGAAGCTCGAACAAATCAAGTTATCGTTCGTTCGAACGACGTTTCCGGCGCTCGGAGCCTTGTCGGTGACGCTGGCGTCCCGATGGGCGGAGCGCCTCTTCCGGACGCCTCCCCGATCGGCGCGGACTCCGGCCGAGAAGCGGGTCCTCGATCGCGGAGAGCGGTTCTGCTTTCCCTTCCGCGGCCGCAGGATATCGGCATGGCGGTGGGGAACGGGAGAGCGCCCGGTCCTGCTCGTCCACGGCTGGGGCGGACACGCGGGACGGCTCTCGAAATTCGTCGAGCCGCTGCTCGCCGCGGGGTTCTCCGCGGTCGCGATCGACGCGCCCGCGCACGGCGATTCCTCCGGGAGACAGACGGGCCTTCCGCAGATCGCGCGCTGTCTCCTCGCGGCAGAGGAACACGCCGGCCCGTTCGAGGCGGCGATCGGGCATTCCGCGGGCGGTGCGGCGTGCGTCCTCGCCATTCGCGAGGGGCTCGCCGTCCGCCGGGCCGTCCTGCTCGCGCCCACGACGAACCCGGAGGAGTTCTCCGGGAGGTTCGCCCGCGCGCTTCGGATCCCTCCCGCGGTGCGGGAGAAGATGAAGGAGCGGCTCGACGTGCACCACGGCTGGCGCTGGCCCGACCTGCGACTCGTCGCGTGCGTCCCGGACCGGCCGGTGCCGTTGCTCATTTTCCACGACGAACGGGACCATTGCGTCCCCCTCCGCGACGGGGAAACGATCGTCCGCGTCTGGCGCGGAGCGACGATCGTCCGGACCAGAGGGCTCGGTCATCACCGGATCCTGCGCGACGCCGCCGTCGTCGCGTGCGCGGTCGCCTTCGTGACCGCCGCGGCGGAAGGCGCGGCGCGTGCCAGCGCCTGACGTTTTCGTCGTCGGAGGATCCGCCGGGGGAATCGGCGCGCTCCGAAATCTCCTGCGCGAGATCCCGGAGGGATTCCCCGCGTCGATTCTCGCGGTTCTCCACGCGGGCGCGGACTCGCCGGGGCTTCTCGATGCCATCCTCCAGCCGCACAGCCTTCTTCCCGTCGCCTGGGCGGCGGAGGGGACGATCATCCGGCCTGGAACCGTGCTGCTCGCGCGCCCGGACATGCACCTCGGCGTGGAGGACCACCGCGCCCGGGTCTGGTGGGGACCGAAGGAGAACCGGCACCGGCCGGCGATCGACGTCACGATGCGTTCGGTCGCCGCCGTGCACGGTGAGCGGGCGGTCGGCATCCTCCTGACCGGGCGCCTCGACGACGGCACGTCCGGCCTGATCGAGATCAAGCGCGCGGGAGGGACGACGATCGTCCAGGACCCCAAGGAGGCCGAGCACCCGGACATGCCGCAGAACGCGATCCGAAACGCGCCCGTCGACTACGTTCTTCCGCTTTCGGGGATCGCCGAGGCACTCGTCTCGCTCGCGAGCGGAAGGGCGCTTCCGCCCTCGGTCATGCCCATCCGGTCGCCTTCGAACGACGACGAGCTCGAGATTTCCCGGATGAACCCCGCAGTCCAGGACAAGGAGGATCGCGAGGGCGACCCCTCCCTGTACACGTGTCCCGATTGCGGAGGCAGCCTGTGGGAGACCCGCGACGGCGACCTGCTCCGGTACCGCTGCCGAGTCGGCCACGCCTTCACTCAGGCGACCATGGCGGCCGGCCAGAGCGACGCCGTCGAACGGGCGCTGTCGGTCGCGCTTCGCACGATGCAGGAGAAGATGTCACTCTCGCGCCGTCTCGGCGACGATGCCCGCCGGAGAGGCCTCTCCACGATCGCGCGCATTCACGAATCGAAGACTGCCGAGATCGAGGACCACGCGGGCGTCGTCCGCGAGCTGCTGCGCAGCACCCGGCGCGGGCCCGCCGCGTCGGCGTAGGCGGCCCGGAAGGGCTTTCTTCGCCCTGGAAACGCCCCCGGCCCCGTTCTTGCACCGATTTTGCCCCGGCTTTCGGGTCGCCCGGAAAGGAGTCGCGGATGAGAGAAAAAAACCGAGACGAACGATCTCGCCACAGCGGAAGCCGCAGCCCGAGCGACTCGCGCCGCGCCGGCGACTCGAACCGGTCCGGCGAATCGAGCCGATCGGGCCCGCAGCGAGCCGTCGACGTCCGGCCGGGAGTCGCCGTCCGGCTCGTCGGGCTCGTCGAGCGGCTCGAGGAGGAAATAGAGAGTCGGGACGGGCGGGGCGCCGCGCGTGGGCCGCTCGGTCCGGAGAAGACGGAGGCGAAGGTGAAAGCACGACGGGAACGGCGGATCGAAGGACCGGGCCGGGTCGTCGGGAAGGCGGACTTCACGCCGAAAGAGAAGGAGGACTACGTCGAAGAGGTGGAGGAGTACGAGGGGCCCGACCGACGCGAGCCGCACGGCCCGTCCCGCGAGCTCCCGAAGGAGCCGGGAGTGGCCCGATCGTAGTCTTGAAGTCTTGAAGTCGCAAAGTCCAAAAGTCGAAAGTCGGAAAGTCCAAAACGGTAGTCAGGACTCGGACGTCAGGACTCGCCGATTTTTGATTTTTTGACTTCGACTCGAGACGCGCTGGGGCTACGTCGCGCCGAGCCGGGCAACCTCCCGGTCGAACCCCGGCAGGATCGCCCGGATGAAGGCGTTTTCGATCATCTTCCCGATGATCTGCCAGACGCTCTCCTTCGGGTTGTCGAGACGGCCGGAGAGGTTCACGACGGTCGCCACGTCGTTCTTCTTCCTGTTCTCGAGGATCTTCGACACGCCGGCGACGACCGCCTCGTAGACTTTCTTGCCGAAGCTCTTCTTCTCTCCCGGCGCGCCGATCTTCATTTCGGTGAAGAGCGGCTTCATGTAGCCCGACAGCGCGCCGCGCTTGACGTGGAGCTCGGTGTAGAACGAGAAGTCCCCCTTCGCCACGTCGAACTTGCCGTAGGCGCGGAGCATCTCGTTCATGGTCGTCATGTCCGTGTGCTCGATTGCGGCCTGAAGGTCGAAGTCCGGCCCCGCGTTCTCCGGCCGGAACGTCGCCGTCGCGTGCGACGGCCCGCTTCCCATGAATCGCCCCGTCAGGGTGGCCTTCGCGGGCCCCTGGCTGAAGTGATTCGAGAGGTTCGTCACGTCGACGTTCGTCCTCGACAGGAACGCCCGGTACGGGGGGTTGTGGGCCTTGTTGACGAGGCCGATCTCGCCGTCCCGGATCCGGAGCTTCTGCAACCGGAGGAGCACCGCCGGCTTGTTCGTCACGTTCGAGGCCGCCTTCTCGACCGCGGCCTTTTTCGCGCGCTCGTTGGCGGCCGTCGCCGGGGAATGGACGACGTCGAGACGCAGCCCCCGGAGGAGCAGGTCGTGCACGTCGACGAGCTCGATCTTCGGCGCGTACTCGATCTCGCCCGAGGACGAGAGCGTCCCGCCCTTCACGACGAGGTTGGAGCGTTCGACGATCGGCCGAAACTTCTCGATCGGAACGTCCCGGATGTCGTACATCGTGTGGACGCCGAGGAACGGCTCCGACAGAAAATCCGCGTGCCCGTCCAGCACGGCCCGTCCCTTCTCGAAGACGACCGCTTCGGCGTGGAAGGGGGAGGGGTAGACGTGCTCGCGGGAGTGGATGTTGCGGATGTTGCTCGCCCGCGCGTTCAGGTGCGCGATGTGGAGCGCTCTCCCCGGGTCCTGGTCGATGTAGACGACGTCCGCGTCGTGGATCCGCAGCAGGTTGATCTTCAGGGGATAGATCGCCTCGACCGCCGGCTGCCATCCCTTGTCCCTGGCGGGGACGGCGTCCCTGGCCTCCGACTGAAGCTGCGGCAGGTTCACGTGAATGCGCGGCTGGTCGAGAAGGAAGTCGGCGACGACGTGACCGGTCAGGAGCTCGCGCCATTCGACGCTCGCATGGAGGCGCGGGATCTGCAGGACCGCCGGCTCGGGATGGGCGTTCTGCCGGAGCGTGAGCCCCTTCAACGTGACCGACATGCCGATCAGCTGGAAGTGGAGGCCCGGGAGCCGGACCGAGTACCCCTTCAAGCTCTGGTTCATCTTCGCCTCCATGTGGCGGCGCATCGGCTCGTCCACGAAGAAGGAGGCGGCGAAGAGGAGGATCAGCAGGATCAGGATCGCCGCGGCGACCCGCCGCGCGGCGCGCGGGACCGCGAGGAGGGCGGCCCGGAGCCGCGATTCGCGGCGCGCCGGGGGCGGCGTCTCTTCGTGGCGTGCTCGGCTCATGCCGGAAACAGGGGCAAAGCCCGTGCCACCGGAGATCCGGAAAAATGGCGCGATTCGTGCGATGGGCATGGCCCGGATGGAGAATTCCTCCGCCGATTGGCGGCGCGAATCCGGACCGGCCGGCGCGCGGACGAAGGACGAGATCGGCATCTCGTGGGGGACGATCTTCGAGGTGCTCGCCGCCGCGCTCCTCGTCTGGGCGGCGGTGCTGCTCGCCCTCGCCGTCTCGCCGATCGCCTCGGCGGCGGTGCTCGCCCTGTATATCCTCTACCACGTGGTGGAGAACTACGTCCTGATCCCGAGGGTGTACGGCCGTCGTCTTCGCCTCTCGGGACCGGCCGTGCGGATCACGCTCGTCGTGGGCGGGATGCTCCAGGGGATCCTCGGCGCCGTGCTCGTCCTGCCGCTCGTGGCCGCATACCCGATCGTCGAGCGGATCTGGCTGCACGAGTACCTGAGCGACGAGGCGCTGACCGATCACTCCGCGCTCGAGGAAGCGGCCGAGAACGGTTCCGACGCCGGGGTGGAGCGGGTGCTGCGGGGGCAGGAGCTTCCGCCGGGAGAAACGCGTTGACGCGCAAGGGCGCACGCGGCGCGGCCGGCCTGCGCGAGCCTCTCGCGCCGATGCTCGCGACCCTCGTGGACGAGCCCTTTCGCCGGGCCGGATGGGTCAACGAGGAGAAGTACGACGGGTATCGCGCGCTCGCCTACAAGAGGGGAGCGCGCGTGAAGATCTACTCGCGAAACGCGATCGACCGCACCGCCGACTTCGCCGAGATCGCCGCGGCGCTCGGCAAGCTCGACGGAGACTTCGTCCTCGACGGGGAGATCGTGGCCTTCGACGCGGCCGGCGTGTCCCGGTTCCAGCGCCTCCAGCGCCGCGAGCTGGGCGAGCGGGTGCCTCTCGTCTACGCGATCTTCGACTGCCTCGAGGACGGCGGCGAATCGCTCCTGTCGCGTTCCCTCTCGGAGCGGCGCCGGCGGCTCGAGCGGATCGTCCCGGCGCGCCGTCGGGTCCTGCGGCGCTCGCGGCGGCTCTCCGCCGACGGCCTCGAGGCGTTCGCCGCGGCGCGCGCGAGCGGCTGGGAGGGGATCGTCAGCAAGAGCGACGACTCGCGGTACGAGCCGGGAACGCGGTCGCGGAACTGGCTCAAGGTGAAGGTGCGCAAGGAATCGGAGTTCGTCATCGGCGGGTGGACCGAGCCCGGCGGGAGCCGCGAGCACTTCGGCGCCCTTCTCGTCGGCCTCTTCGAGGGGCAGAAGCTCCGCTACGCGGGAAAAGTCGGGACCGGCTACTCGCACAAGATCCTCGCCGACGTGTCGCGGCGATTCCGTCCCTCGGAGGTGTGTCCGTTCGAGACGCGCCCGAAGGAGAAGGGGGCGCACTGGGTCAGGCCCGAGCTCGTCGCGCAGCTCGGTTTCACGGAGTGGACGGAGGACGGGAAGCTCCGCCACCCGACGTTTTTGGGGCTCCGCGCCGATAAAGCCGCGCGCGAGCTGCGGTGGAGGGACCGTGAAAAATAGGACGAGGCGCGGCGAGCCCGTGGAGCGCCCGCGCGCGGAGATTTCGATCGGCGGCGTGCGGATCACGCACCCCGACAAGCTCTGGTGGCCCGGCGACGGAATCACGAAGGGGGACGTCGCCGCGTTCTACGACCGGATCTCGCCGGCGATCCTGCCCTGGCTGAAGGACCGGCCGCTCACCGCCGAGCGCTGCCCCGGGGGGATGGCGGGCCCGTGCTTCTTCCAGAAGAACTTCCCGGACGCGGCGGCGGCGGGGATTCCGACCGTTCCGATCCGGGCCGAGAGCACGGGGAAGATCGTGAACTACGTCGTGGGAGGGACGAAGAAGGCGCTCCTGACGCTCGTCAACTTCGGCTGCATCGCGATTCACGTGATGAACTGCCGGAAGGACTCGCTCGACCAGCCGGACTGGCTCGCATTCGACCTCGACCCCTCATCCGGCGGCTTCGCCGCGGCGGCTCGCGCCGGGCTCCTGCTGCGCGACATCCTCGAGGAGGAAAAGATTCGATCCTTCCCGAAGACGTCCGGGAGCCGCGGTCTCCACGTTTTCGTGCCGCTCGCCCGCGGCGCGACGCAGGACGGCACGCGCGCGTTCGCGGCGGAGATCGGAAGGCGTCTCGCCGAGCGGGCTCCGAAGCTCGTCACGGTCGAGATGTCGAAGGCCAGGCGCGGCAGCCGGGTGTTCGCCGACGCGCTGCGGAACGCGTTCGGCCAGACGATCGTGCCTCCCTACTCGGTGCGGCGCCGGCCGAAGGCGCCGGTCTCGACTCCGCTCGACTGGAGCGAGGTCGACCCGAAGCTCGACCCCGCGAGATTCAACCTCGGGAACTTCGAGAAACGGCTGGCCTCGGCGGATCCGTGGAAGGGGTTCTGGAAGTCGCGGCAAACCGTCGCGGGAGCGGGCTCGGGGGACGGGAGCGCGTGACGTCGGCGCCGCTCGCCGAACGAGCGGCTCGACCGCGCCGCCGCCACCCCCCTCGCCGAGGCTCCCGCTTCTCGCAAGGGCCCCATTCACTCCTCAACCGTATCGACGTCGGAGGCCGAGCGGTTTTGCGAAAGATGAAAAGACGACGAAGCGCGGCGAGGCGCGAGCCCGGCGGGATGCGGGCCGGCCACGACGTCCCGAGTCGTACTGACCGAAGTACGGCGACGGCGTCGCGGCCGGCCCGCGCCCGCCCGGCTCGATGCATCGCCACGCATGCCAATAAAAAGAACGCGGGGGGCGAACCCCCCGCGGCTGCGTCCGACCGGCAGAACCGGCCGTCCGCCTCAAACCTCGTGCTCTAATGCCCTTCGACTTGCAGGTTGTTGTCGACCCGGACGACACCGTCCACCGAGCGCGCGACTTCGCCCGCCATCCGCCGTTCCTCGTCGCTGCGAACTTTGCCGGCGAGCGTGACGATGCCGTTGGTCGAGTTGACCTCGACGTTCGTCAGCGTCGACAGGCGGACGTCGGAGGCGAGCTTCGCCTTGACCGACGCCTTGATCGCCGCGTCGTCGACCTGCCGGTGCGGCGACGACGTCGTCTTGCACGCGGCGAGTCCGGCGAGCAGCAGCAAAACGGCGATGGCGGTGGGGACCCGGTGTGTCTTTCTCATGGAAACTCCTTCTTCACTTCTCGGGGAACACGACCACGATGCCGAACTCCTCGACGCCGTCCGTCCCCGCATGGTCGATATGCAGGCGCTGTGCCATGGCCCGTCGCTTGCTCAGCGTGCTCTCCCTGAATGCCGATCCGATCACGAAAGCTCGGTCGCGCCGTCCTGTGGGCGGTCGCGGTTGTCGGCGTCCTTCTGGCGCTCGCGGCGGCAGCTCCCGGTTTCCTCCTGCGGCGCGGGCTGCTCCTCCGCTGGGTGAACGACAAGCCGGAGAAGCTGCGGCTCTCGTATTCCTCCGCGCGGGCGCCGTGGCCGGGCCGCGTGGTCGTCGAGGGACTCGAGATGCGCGGCAGCGACCCGAACGTGCAGTGGTGGTTCCGGATGGAGCGGGCGGACATTCGGTACTCGCTCCTCGATCTGCTGGCGAAGCGGTTTCACGCGACGTCGGTCCGCGCGACGGGCCTCGCGTTTCGCCTGCGGCAGCGCCTTTCCGCGCGCCACGACACGGCGGCGGCGCGCGCGCCGCTCCCGCCGATCCCCGGCTTCGGTGAGGTCCCGATCAAGGGCGGCCCGCCGTTCTTCCCCCCGCCCGAGGACCCACGGCATTACTGGCAGGTGCAGATCGAAGGGCTGGAGGCTCCGGCGCGGGAGATCTGGATCGACCAGTATCGCTATGCCGGGGATGCGCAGGTCGCGGGAGGATTCTCCCTGTGGCCGCGGAAGGAGTCGAGGGTCGGACCGGCGCGCGTCGATTTCGGCGGGGGACGCGTTTGGCTCGGCCGCGACCTCGCGGTCGAGCGACTGCGGGCGCAGGTCGCCGGCCGGATCTCTTCGTTCGATCCTCGCTCGGTGCGCGGGAGCGAGGTATACCGGTACGTCGCGGCCGAGGCCCGAATGGCGGGGGAGATCACGGACTCGCGCTTCCTGAACTACTACCTGCGCGATTCCGCCGAGCCGCGGCTTTCGGGCGGGCGGGGGAAAATCGACGGGCATCTCGCGCTCCGGCGCGGCGACGGGAGCCTTTCGCTCACCCTCGCCGTCAGCGGCGTGCGAGCCGTCTACCGAAAGAACGCTCTCGCCGGCGATGCGGTCGTCCGGCTTCGCATGCCCGATTGGAATCCTGCCGACGGAGCGGGCCGCCTCCGAGGCACGTCGTTCGAGCTCGCCGACGTTTCGAGCGCGGGCGGCGCCCGCAACTGGTGGGGAAGATTCGACGTCGGCGCCGGGACGCTGCGCTCGAAGTCCGGCGGGCTCGAGCTTTCCGGACAAGTCGCGGCGAAGTGCCGCGACGCGCGGCCGCTCTACACGCTCTTCGGCGTCGCGCTTCCGCGATGGGCGAGAGGCATCGTCGGGCTCGAGGGGCTGACCGCGTCGGCGGGCGTCGTCCTGGGCCCCGCGACCGTCGAGATCGCCGGCCTCGACGCGCGGGGCGGGAAGTTCACGATCGCCGGCGACTACGCCCGGCGCGGGAAGGCCGCCGACGGGGCGTTCCTCGTCTCCGCGGGGCCTCTTTCGGTCGGAGTCGAAGTTTCCGGCGGAAAATCGTCGCTCAAGCTCGTCGGCGCGAAGGGCTGGTTCGCCGGCCGGAAACCGAAACGGTGAACAGGCGCTCTTCCACGCGGAGTTCGTATTCGCATCCGCCCGGGCCGCACGAGGCGTGAGGATGGTGGATCTCCACCCGATGCCAGACAGCGCCGAGCCGGATCCGCTCGACGGCGACGACCGTCCGGGCCGCGCCGCAGCCGGCGCAGCCCTCGAGGGGAACGTCGTCGCGCATCAGCCTCCTCCCATGCAATTCGGCCGCCCGTGGAACGATTCTTGCCAGCTCCGGGTTCCGATGAAGCTCGCTCCGTTCGACGACGACGGCGATCTCCTCGCCGTGGTCGAGACGCCGAAGGGGAGCCGCAACAAGTACTCCTGGGACGACGCCCGCGGGTTGTTCCGGCTCAAGAGCGTGCTTCCCGCGGGCGCGGTCTTTCCTTTCGACTTCGGGTTCGTTCCGTCGACCCGCGGCGGGGACGGCGATCCGCTGGACGTGCTCTTGCTGATGGACGAGCGCGCGTTCCCCGGCTGCCTCGTCCGCGCGCGTCTCGTCGGCGTGATCGAGGCCGAGGAGAGCCGGAAGGGAAAGAAGAAGCGGAACGACCGCCTGATCGCGGTCGCCGAAAAGTCGCGCGCGTGGGACGCCGTCGAGGAGCTCGACGACCTCGACGAAAGCCTCGTCTCCGAGATCGAGCACTTCTTCGTCTCCTATAATGCCTTCAACGGGAAGAAGTTCGAGCCGATCGGGCGCTCCGGCTCCGAACGCGCCCGCGCGATCGTTGAGCGTGGCCGACGCAAATCCGCGGGAAAAGGGAAGGGAAAGAAGAAGAAATGAGCGCTGAAGAGAAGCTGAACGTCCTCGTCACGGGAGGCGCCGGGTTCATCGGCAGCCACGTGGCGGCCGCGTACCTGCGCGACGGCCACCGCGTGGTCGTCGTCGACAACCTCGCGACGGGGTCGCGCGAACGCGTTCCCGACGGCGCGCGCTTCGTCGAGGACGACCTGACGACGATGAACCTCGCCGGGCTGCTCCGGGAGGAGAGGATCTCGGTCGTCAACCACCACGCCGCGCAGATCGACCTGCGCGCTTCGGTGCGCGATCCCGTCTGGGACGCGCGGATCAACGTCATCGGCTCCCTGAAAGTCCTCGAGGCGTGCCGCGAGGGGGGCGCGCGGCGCGTCGTCTTCTCCTCCACCGGGGGCGCGATCTACGGCGAGCCGGAAGGGGAGAAGGCGGACGAAAGCCATCCGACCAACCCGGTCTCGCCGTACGGCGTGGCGAAACTCTCGGTGGAGAAATACCTGCACTTCTACCGCGTCGAGCACGGCTTCCAGACGATCGTCTTCCGGTACGCGAACGTCTACGGCCCGGGACAGAATGGGAAAGGAGAGGCGGGAGTCGTCGCCATCTTCGCCGAGAAGATGCTCCGCGGCGAGGCGCCGCGCATTCACGGAGACGGAGAGCAGACGCGCGACTACGTGTTCGTGGGCGACTGCGTCGAAGCGAACCGGCGGGCCGCCGCGTTCTCCGGGAGCGGCGTCTGGAACGTCGGAACGGGGGTCGAGACCTCGGTCAACCGCATCGAGGCGCTCATTCGCCGATCGATCCCGGAAGCGCCGCCGGCCGCGCACGACGCCGCGGCCCCCGGCGAGCAGCGCAGGAGCGTTCTCGACGGGCGGAAGCTGCTGCGCGATTTCGGGCTCGCGGGATACACGCCGCTCGAAGAGGGACTCGAGACGACCATCGCCTGGTTTCGAGCCGTCGCGGGAGCTCGCTCGGGGACCCGGGGCGCGTGACGCCTCCGCGGCCCGCCGAATGAACGGCTCGACCGCGTCGTCGCCACCCCCTCGCTCGCGCTTGCGCTCCCGCATCGCGCGAATTTCGACTCGGTGACTCAGCCGAAATTCGCCGTGCTGCCGTGGGCCCGCGAAACGACGAAAGCGGGGACCCGGCCTTCCCCTCAGGCCTCCGATCTCGCCTCGACGAGCTCCTCCTGCGCCACGGGGGACGCGGCCGGTGCCGGCTCGTTCTCCGGCATGAGCCGGAGCGTCTGCTCGTCTTTCGGAAGGATCCGGTCGTTCCAGCACAGCTCCGGCTTGCCGAGCACCAGGCGGTCCGCGCACTCGGCGCCCATCTGAACGGCATGGTCCATGTTCCCGATCTCGTACTTCCAGGACCCGAAGCGGCCGCGCGAGTAGATGTTCCGGGACTCGAGCCAGGGCTGGATCACCGAGAGCGCGCGATCGCGGTCGAGCGACGGGATCGGGTACGTGTAGTCGCGCACGATCAGGTGCGTGTCGACCACGTCGCGCAGGTCGTTCCTCGAGAGGAGCCGGCTCGCGACCATGCCGTCGAGCACATCGTCGACGACGGTGCCGAGGTTGACGGGTTTGAGCGGGGAGCGCGAGACCTCGGCGAGGAGCGAGTAGTGGGTCGCGGCGTCCGGGACGACCTCGGGCGAGTAGTTCGAGAGATACGTCACGCGGTAGAACGGTGATGACGATTCCGGGAAGTACATCCAGCACTTCTTCGACGGGCACGGCTGCCGGACGCCCACGCCGACGATGGCGCTCCCCGAGTGGAGGAGACCGGCCGTCGCCTCGCGAACGTCCGCCGGCGCGCCGGCGATCCCTTCCACGAGGCGGTCGAGGGGGATCGTCGAGACGAGGTCGTCGTATTCGACGTCCTTCCCCGTGTCGAGCGTCACGCGCTTTCGGCGCGCGTCGATCGCGATCGCGCACGCGCCGTAGCGGATCTTCCCCTCGAGCGTCGCCGCGACGCGCGCGAAGAGTCCGCCGGTGCCGCCGTGGAGCGGGTACTTGAACGTGTTGTTCGGACCCCACGAGATGTCGTCGCGGTCGAGGATCACGTTCCCGAGCACGCGTTCGAGGTCGACGACCGGCACGCGCTCGCCGATCCACCGGGTCCCGAGCATCGAGGGCGGATGCGCCCAGACCTTGAAGTTGTAGGGCATCATGAAATGCCGGGCGATCCCGTCTCCGAACACGCCGAAGATCAGCTCCTCGAAGTTCCGGTACGCCGTCTTCGGCTTCCGGCTCGCCTCGATCAGCCCGAGGACGCACTCGAGGACGGCCTCCTTCGGGAGGTACTTGACGTTGTTCTGAAAGGGGTACGGGAGAAACCGGTTCCTCATCCAGATCCAGCTCTCCCGCTCGAGCTCCTGGTACTCGTCGCCGAGCATCCGGTCGAAGAGCTCGTCGAAGTAGCGGAAATGCGAAAAGAGGACGTGGCCGCCGATGTCGTAGACGAACCCGTTCCCGCTCCTCTCGCTCGAGGCCAGCCCGCCCGCGCTCGCGCGCGCCTCGAGGACCTCGAAGTCGTCGTGGCCGACCTCGCGGAGCCGGTAGGCGGCGCCCAGTCCGGCCGGTCCCGCGCCGAGGATGACGACCCGCCGGGTCATGCGCTGACCGTCTCGCTCTCGAGGCCGTCCGCGGCGGCCGGCGCGGCGGCGCGCACGAGAGACTCCATCTTCTCGACCGTCTGCTCCCACGAAGAGCGGCGCGCGACCTGGCACCCGCGCTCGGGATCGATCGCCCCGCCCGCGAGAATCTCCTTCGCGCGCGCCATGAACTGCGACCGGTCCGAGATGTGGACTGCGTCGCCGAAGTTCCGGACGACGTCGCGGACGGGCGTCGAGAGCACCGGCCGGGCCGACGCGAGGTACTCCAGCGTCTTGGTCGGGTTGATGAACCGGCTGGCGTCGTTCATCGCGAAAGGCATCAGGCACACCTGGAAGCCGGCGAGATACGAAGGAAGATCGGCGTAGTCGCGGGCGCCGAGGTAATGGAGGTTCTGCGCGCGGGGAAGCGACGCCGCATCGACCTTCGCGACCGGACCGACGAAGGCGAGCGACCAATCCGGGTTCTCCCGCGCGAGCGACTCGATCAGGGGATAGTCGAGGCGCTCGTCGATCACCCCGACGTACCCGAGTCTCGGCGCGGGTATCGCGCGCAGGTCCGCCGCCACCTCGATTTCGCCCGCCGCGCGGTGGAAGTGATCGAAATCCACCCCGCAGCCGAAGAAATGGACGTTGTCGTGCAGGCGGCTCTTCGCGCGGAAGAGCTCGTATCCGCCGGTGAAGACCACGTCGGCGATCGTGAGGAGCTCCTTTTCGCGTTCGGCGAGCTGCCGCGGGGCGAACGCGAACTGCGTGAGCTCGTCCATGCAGTCGTACACGACCGCGAGCGGGTCGCCGAAGGCGTCGAGCTGGGGGGTGAGCTGCGGGCTGTAGAACCAGTGGACGGCCCGGTCGAAGCCCGCGGGGCGCTGGTTCCGGAGAAGGCTGACGACCGCGCGCTCGCGCTCGGCGGTCGCGGTGTCGTCGCCGCTCGTCTCGGGGAGGACCGGCTGGGCGACGACGACGTTGGGCCACGGCTCGGAGATCTCGAGCCGCGGCGCCCCGGTCCCCGGCGCCGGCTCCTCGACGAAGAGGACCCGATGCCGGCGCGCAAGGCGCGAGTGGATCTGCTGCGGACGCTGCCAGACGAACGACCACCGGAGGTGCGAGTGGACGACGACGGGGAAATCCTCCGGGGCGAAAGCGGCGACCGAAGGGTCGGCGCCCACACCGCGGCCGTGCTCTTTCGAGAGCTCTCTCATTGCGATGCCACCTTTCCGCTTCGAGGGAAGCCGAATTGATTTTTTTGCGAGCCGTTCCGCGGCTCCGCTTTCTCCGAAGAAGCAATCGACGTACCAAGCAAGGGGTTTTTTTCTCGAGGCAAACCGCGAAGAAAACAGGGGAAATCGGCGGGCTCGGTCGGGAAGGTCGGTCGTATAATGGGGCCGCGAGTGAGGGCCGCGCGAAGGGGGCGCGCCAACCTGATCAGTTCTGCGCCCCCTTCGCGGGTATTACGGTGGGCTGCCTGCCTCGCACCAATGCAAGAGGCGTTCCTGCGCGACGGATCGACAAGCCGGCGCCGCGGCCCGATCCGGGTCGCGGCGCCGGTTCAGTGGACGCCCCGCTCTCAGACGACGCTGCGCCGGCCGGTGAAGAGGTGCACGATCACCGAAATGACGGCGAGAACCAGGAGCAGGTGGATGAGACCTCCGACGTGGAACGCCACGAGCCCGAGCAGCCACGCCACGAACAGGATGATTCCGATGGTGAGAAGCATGCGCGCCTCCTTTCCCCCGGGGGCTTGAGCAAGGGACGTGCCCCGCCCCCGGCGCGGCGCCGCAACTCCTGCCCTGTCAGCGGTCTGAAGAGAGGCGCGGCCGAGGCGGCTCGCGGCTTGCACTCTCCGAGAGCATGAGCGCGAACGAGCGCCCGGCGCGGCCGGAGCTCCGCAACGGTCCCGATCGGGTCGACATCGAGGAGGCGCCGCCGGAGCAGATTCGCGATCGCGAAGACGTCCGCGAGGCGCTTCGCCAGACCGCGTCGGAGGGGCGCACGCGCCCGGTCCCCCACACGGGGGACAAGATCTTCTTCACGGTGGCCGGCCTCGGCGCGGCGGTTCTCGCGGCGTTCTACCTCGGTCTCGTCCGCGAGATCGACCTTTTCGACCCGTTCAACTCACCCGTCCTCCAGCGGGCGACGCTCGCGTGTCTCTTGATCGCCGGCGTCCTGATCTTCAACCGGGCGACGTCCGTCTTCGTCGTCTCGCAGATCGAGAGCGCCGTCTCGAAGTACAACCTGAAACGAATCCTGCGTCTCGTCGCGGGAGTCCTCATCGCGACGATCGCGTTCACCGTCCTCTTCGTGAACTGGAGGACGACGCTCGCCTCGCTCGGGCTCCTCTCGCTCGTCCTCGGACTCGCGCTCCAGGCGCCGCTCACCAGTTTCTTCGGATGGGTCTACATCCTCGCGAAGTCGCCATACCGCGTCGGCGACCGGATCGAGCTCGACGACGCGGTCGGGGACGTGATCGACGTCGGCTATCTCGACACCACGCTCTGGGAAGTCGGGGGAAAATACATTTCCGGCGATCACCCGAGCGGTCGCATCATCAAGTTCCCGAACTCCAAGGTGCTCAGCACCACCATCTTCAATTACTCCTGGCCGCTTTTCCCGTACATCTGGAACGAGGTGAAGTTCCAGGTGGCCTATACGGCGGACTTCGATTTCATCGCGCGGACCCTCGAGGAGGAGGCGCGCAAGGAGATCGGGCCGAAGATGCTGAAGAGGATCGCCGTGTTCCGCGACCTCCTCGCCCGGACGCCGGTCGACCAGCTGAACGTCAAGGAGCAGCCGACCGTGTTCTTCCGGGTCAACGACAACACCTGGATCGACGCGCGCGTTCGGTATCTCGTCACACCGCGAAACGCCGGAGCCGTGAAGACGCGCCTGACGAAAGGGCTCCTGGCGAAGGTCCAGGAAAACCCGGACAAGTTCCGCGTTCCCAACGACAACAACCGGTGACCGGGCCCGTTGGCCCGTGCCTTGCTCTGCATTTCAATGCTTCCTGGAACGAAACTTTTCGAGGTCGGCCCCGATCTCGACGGCCCCGGAGACCCCAAAATCTCCGGGGCTAATTTTAGCCCGCGCGGCGATGCATCGAGCCGGGCGGGCGCGTGCCGCCGTCCGGCCGCTCGACGTACGGCTTTCGGTAGACGGTTTCGGCGGCCTGCCGGAGGTTGAGCCGTCGGGCAAACGCACGTTGAGTCGTCGGGCAGGCCGCATGGACCCTCGCAACGGCGCGGAGCGCCGCGCCTGCTAGCGGCGATTGAGGGCGAGGACCGCCACGGCGGCCAGACCGGTCACGACGAGCAGCTTCCATCCGGCGCGGCTCTTTCGAATCGCGCCGCCGTGCGCCGGGGCGCGCCGCTGGCGCAGCATCTCGGCCCCCGTGCCGATCGCGAGCGCGAGGAGCTTCGGGGCCTGACGCCTGAGCCGCCGCCGCATGGCCAGCTCGACTCCCGTCGCAATACCGAGCGCGAGGAGCCTGGGCGCCTGCCGGCGGGCCTGCCCCTTCATCTCTCCGGCGATTTCGGACCAGTCGATCGCGTGAGACATCAACGACTCCCGATGATCAACCCGATCAATACGCCCGCGGCCAATCCGGCCCCGAGCGCCGCCCCGGGATTCTCCCGAGCGAACCGGTTGACGTCGCTCGAGGTCCGGTTCCATTGGTCCACGAGACTTTCCAGCGGACCGGGCACGATTTCTTCCGCCTCGATGAACTGTGCCGCCCGCGCGACCTCCTCGCCGAGCGGTTCAGAGCATAGCGCCATCGGAGTCCTCCTTCACTTTCGTGGAAGTCCGGAAGCAACACATGAGCCAAATGCATTCATGTGGCAGCGCGTTTGCACCGGACCAGAGTCCGGATTTCTCTGTCTTCCTGTAAAAAAGGATTGACATTCCCCTGTCCGGTCGGGCAGTGTGTCGGAAGCGATTTAACGGTTTTCCATTCGGCGGAATCGCTGCACCTCGGACCTGCCTCCTGGAATTCTCCCGAACGGTGAGCCCCCGTTAATCGGCGGAAACCCCGGTTTCAGCCCGTTTCATGGAGGATCGATGTTCCCTCGTCAACCCAACCCACGCTCCTCGTGTGTCCGCTCGCGCGTCGCGGCCGGGCTCTTCGCTTTCGTCTTCGCGGTGCTCCTCGCCGGGAGCGCCCAGGCGCTCGAGTTCTACGCGTCCCCGTCGGGCTCTTCGTCGGGCGACGGCAGCATCTCCCGTCCGTGGGATCTCAGGACCGCGCTCAAGCAGCCCTCGGCGCTCAAACCGGGCGACGTGCTCTGGCTCCGCGGCGGCAAGTACTACGGTCCGTTCGTGAGCTACCTCACGGGGACCTCCTCCGCGCCGATCACGGTGCGTCAGTATCCGGGCGAGCGGGCGACCCTCGACGGGGTCAATGCCGGCGGGCAGACGATCCTCCAGGTGAGCGGCGCGTATACCCGCTACTGGGGATTCGAGATCATGAGCTCGCAGACGAATCGCTCGTCCTCGTCGGTTTCCGGCGCGGCAATCACGACGATGCAGACGCCGGGGCACCCGGGCCTGAAGTTGATCAACCTCGTGATCCACGACACGCTCGGGAATGGCTTCTGGATCGATGCGACGGACATGGAAATGTACGGATGTCTCGTGTACTACAACGGGTGGGCGGCGTCGGACCGCGGCCACGGCCACGGCATCTACGCGCAGAACGACACCGGGACGAAGCATTTCATCGACAACATCATCTTCCAGCAGTTCGACAAGGGGATCCAGTACTTCGGCGGCACGAGCGCGCCCATCAACAACATGGACACCGAAGGGAACACGCTCTTCCAGAACGGGTACATCGACGCCACGGAGTCGAACAACATCGAGATCGGCGGCGGGGTCGTCGCGCAGAATCCGGTCTTCAAGAACAACTACTCGTACAACTCCAACATCGGGAAGGAGGACATCGGCGGCTACAACACGGCGGGCACCTCGAACCTCGTCTACCAGAACAACTACGACGCGGCCGACAACGACTGGCCGACGACGTTCTCCGGGCTGAACGGCTACGCGATCACCGGCAATCTCTTCCGCGGCCACGCCGGCGCGTTCCCGACGAGCGCGTATCCGTCGAACTCGTACTATCTCGGGACGCCGCCGCCGGCCACGCCGAACCAGGTTTTCGTGCGCCCGAACAAGTACGAGCCCGGCCGCGCGAACATCACGGCCTTCAACTGGGCGCATCGAGCGTACGTCTATCCGGACGTGAGCGCGGTCCTCGCGGTCGGCGACGCCTACGAGGTCCGCAACGCGCAGAACTTCTACGGCCCGCCGGTGGCGACGGGGACCTATGCCGGAGGCCGCATCGCGGTGCCGACCACCGGTCTCCCGTCGGCGGCGCCCGTCGGATGGGCGACCCCCGCGGCGACCGGGCCGGAGTTCAACGCGTACGTTTTCCTCCGCAAGTCGGGTTCCCCGACGCCGACGTCCACCGGGTCCGCCCCGGATCCGCATTTCTCGATCCAGCCCAACCCCGCCCCCGTCGGCACGTCGGTCCAGTTCGTCGATACGAGCTTGAACCAGCCGACTTCCTGGTCGTGGGCCTTCGGAGACGGGGGGAGCTCGACGTGGAAAAGCCCGAAGCACATTTTCAAGACGAGGGGGACCTTCACCGTCCGGCTCACCGTCAAGAACGCGTCCGGGTCGGCGAGCACGACCAACACGATTTCCGTGTACTGATTCCGGGATCCCGCGGCCGCCCGGCCGGGCGGCCGCGGCCGTTTCGGCGTAGACTTCGCGCATGAATCGAGCGCGAATCGTCCTCCTCGGCCTCGCCGCGGCCGCCGCGACGCGGTGCGCGAGCGTCGTCCCCGGATCGGAAGGGGTGGTCCTGACCCGCGACGAAAGCGCGGTGAAGGGGTGCAAGGAAGTCGGCTATGTCGAGGCGTGGCTGTCGTTTTCCTTCGGCGACGCGCGCCACCAGCTCCGCAACCGCGCCTGGAAGCTCAAGGGGGACACGGTTCTCGTGAGCTCCCCGTTCGGCGAGAGCGCCGGCACGGCGTACTCATGCGCGGAAAAGAAACCCTGACGAGCCGCTCGTAACGTTCGGCGCCTTCGCGTCGTTTGATGGCGAGCGCGGAAGATCGTACCCTTGCCCGGGAGCGATTCGCATGAAACCGCCGGCGTTCGTCTGGACCTGTCCCGCGTGCGGCGCGCTCGTCCGCACCGAGCTTCCCCCTGCCGACGAGGCCGTCCTGCGATGCTCCTCCTGCGGAAAGGTTTTCGGCGAGGGACGGGAGCCGGCGGCCAATGAGCCCCGCGCGGAGCGACGCGCCGACTGACCCGGATCCGCGGCGCGGAGCACGCTTCGGCGCAGCGCGCCGAGGGCGAAACGTCGTCGGAAAAAGTGAGGTCTCTTTGCAGCAACTTCCAGGCCAGCGGCGAACGCCGCGCCGGGAGTTTTTCCCTTCGATTCGCGTCCGGGGGCACCCGCCTTGCAGCCCCTCGACTCGTCCGCGGCCAGGCCGCGGTCGAAAGGGGGTTTTCTTCCGATGAACAAGCTCGCGGGATTTCTCTCGGCGGTGCTCGTCGCCTTGGGGGCGCCGGCCGTTTTCGCTCAGGGGACGCGGCCCGTCCAGTTCGGGTTGAGCGGAGGCGCCGATTTCCCGGTGGCCGACCAGCGGGACGTCTACAAGACGGGATGGAACGGCACGGCGCTCCTCGCGTTCAACTTCGGGACGTCGCCGGTCGGCCTCCGCGTCGACGGCTCGTACCACGAGCTGAAGACGAAGAGCAACGCGTTCTTCCTCGGGTCGGGGAAGACGCGGATCATCGACGGAACGCTCGATCTCGTCGTCGGTCCTCGCAACCTGGCGGTCGAGCCGTACTTGATCGGCGGAGGCGGCGCTTACGACCTGAGGTTCAGGGGGCAGGACATCACGACCGGCAACGCGTTCTCGCAGAGCACGACGCGTTTCGGATGGAACGTCGGCGGCGGGCTCGCGTTCCCGCTGCGGGCGGGCTCGGGGAGCCGGATCTTCGTGGAGGCCCGGTACACGAGCATCTCGGTCAGCGTGGACCGGTTTTCGAACAGCATTCACACGGGAGGGACGAGGTTCACGTTCGTGCCGGTGAACGTCGGGATTCTGTTCTAGCGGCGCGCCGATGCATCGAGCCGGGCGGGCGCGTGGCAGCCGCCCGCGGGCTTAACGTACGCACCGGTACGCCGAGTCCGCGGGCCGGCCCGCCGAAGCCGTCTTTCAGCACGTCTGGCCGCGCCTCGAGGAGCGCGAATCATGTCGCGGGCTGTCGGCGAGCGTCGTTCCCGTCATTCCTGCGAAAGCAGGAATCCAGCGTGACGCGGCGTGCCGGCCCCTCTCTCCTTCACGGCCGAGCCCGCGGGACGAAGAGCGAATAGTCGGCGACGATGCTAGAATCCCGCCTCCGCCGCGTCCCCATAGTCTAGCGGTCAGGACACCGCCCTTTCACGGCGGGGACACGGGTTCGATTCCCGTTGGGGACGCCA
>DATFVB010000163.1 GCA_035260525.1 Thermoanaerobaculia bacterium | reverse complement strand
GAACGAGGAACAAGGTCGTCGAGGAGCTGGCGGGGCTCGCCGCCCACCTGGGCCTGATCCGCGACCGAACCTGGTTCGTCGGGGCGCTGATCGAGCGCGAGAACGTCATGCCGAGCGCGATGGGCAACGGCATCGCCTTCCTCCACACGCTTCGCCGCAACCCGGAGCAGGTCGTCCGGCCGTTCATGGTCCTCGGCCGGTCGACGGCGGGAGTCGACTTCGACGCTCTCGACGGCGGTCTCACGCACCTCTTCTTCGTTCTGGGACTGAAGTTCGACGAGCTGTACCTTCCCTGGCTCCACAAGCTGTCGCAGATGTTCGCGCAGCAGGACGCGGTCAAGGCGATCCTGGACGCCCCCGACGGGCAGGCGATCTTCGACGCGGTCGCGCGCGCGGAACGGCGCATCGAGCCGGAGATCCGGACGGCCACGGCGGTGCGCCATGGATGAGACCGCCCGCGCGCTGTCGGATCTCTCCGCGATCGACGACCAGATCGCGGGGACGAACGGGGGCGGCCCGGCCTCCGTCCTCGTCCGGCGCCGGGGCGCGCTGCGCAAGACGATCGCGCCGGTCCATCTCGCCGCCTACGATGCGCTCGGACGGTTCCACCGCCGGCCGGTGATCGTCGCGGTGCGCCGATCGCACTGCGGCGGATGCCACCTCCGCGTGCCGCCGCAGCTCGAGTCGTCGCTCCGGCGCTTCCGCGGCCTCGCTCCCTGCCCGCACTGCCACCGGCTGCTCTACGTGTCCGGCGCGGCGCAACAGAGCGCCGTTCCGGCGGGCGACCGGCCCGCGTCTGCCGCCGCCGCGGCGCCCCGGAGCGAACGCCCCGCGCCGCGACCCCGCGCGCCCGGCCGCCCCGCCTCCGTCCCGAAGGCCGCCGGCGTCGAGAAGCCTCGCCACGAAAAGCAACGCCGCCGGCCGGCGTCCGCGGGCGGCGATTTCGAAGACGCCGCGGAGCCCGTGCACGCTCTCCCGGCCCGCTGACCCGGATGGCGACGTCTCTCCGGCATCCCGCGACGAAAGTGCGCCCGTGGAGCTGAACGTCGGCGACGTCGCCCGCCTGCTCGCCGTCGCCGAGCGGACGGTTCGCCGCTGGGTTCGCGATGGCTCGCTGCCGTCGCACCGGGTTCACGACCAGCACCGGTTCCATCCGGTCGAGATCCAGGAATGGGCCCTCGCCCATGGCCATCCGCTGCCGCCCGGTCTGCTCCCGCCCGCGCCTCCGGAAGATCCCGACACCCTCGGAGGAGCTCTCGAACGCGGCGGGATCTTCCACGGGTTGGCCGGCGGGTCTCGGGAGGAAGTCCTGGAAGCCGCCGCGAACCTCCCCGGGATTCCCCCGACGGTCGACCGGCGCCTCCTCTACGAGCTCCTCGTCGCGCGCGAGGGCCTCGCGCCCACGGCGGTCGGCGACGGGATCGCGATACCCCACCCGCGGGACCCCGTGATCGTCCCCACGCAGGAGCCCCTCGTCCTGCTCGCGCTCCTGCGGCACCCCGTCGACTTTCGGGCCCTCGACGGCCGCCCCGTCCAGGCGCTCTTCCTGCTCCTCTCCCCCTCGGTGCGCCAGCATCTCCGGATGTTCGCGCGGCTCGCCTTCGCGCTGCACGACGAGGCCTTGAAGGGGCTCCTCCTCGGCGCCGCTTCCCGCGAGTCGATCCTCGATCGAATCCGCGCCGTCGAGAGCGGCGACGCCCGCGCGCGCCGGGGCGGGCCCGCCGACGCTCTCCCCGCGGCCTCCGGGCGCCGGTAGACCCCGCGATGCTCCTTCCGATCCTCCTCTGCCTGGCTCTTCTCTGCGCGAGCGCGGTCGCGGCGGTTCTGGCGGGACGCTCGGACCGGACGGCGCTGCTTGCCGGCGCGGGCGGCTGCGCGGTGTCCTGCGCGCTCGGGGCCGCCGCGGCGGCGGCGGCGCTCGTCGACGGTACGAAGAGCTCGCTCCGGGCGCGGTGGCCGCTCCCGGTCGGAGAGGTCCACGTCGCGCTCGATTCGCTCTCCTCGTTCTTCCTGCTGTGCGTCTTCGTCGTATCGGGCCTCGCGGCCGTCTACGGCGCGGGGTACCTCCGCGCCTCGATCGGAAGACGGCGGCTCGCGCCCGCGCTCTTCTTCTTCAACCTCCTCGTCGCGTCGATGGCCGTCGTGGCGATCGCGCGCGACGGCATCCTCTTCCTGGTCGCCTGGGAGGTCATGACGCTGGCGTCGTTCTTCCTCGTGACGTTCGAGAACGAGCGCGAGGAAGTCCGGCGCGCGGGCATGACCTATCTGATCGCCTCGCAGATCGGCGTCGTCTTCCTCTTCGTGCTGTTCGCGATGCTGGCGCGCTCCTCCGGCACCTACGACTTCGATCGCCTCGGGGCGGCGGGTCTCGCCGACACCGCGTTCGTGCTGGCGCTCGCGGGGTTCGGGACGAAGGCGGGCTTCTGGCCGGCGCACGTCTGGCTGCCCGACGCGCATCCGGCGGCGCCGAGCCCGGTCTCCGCGCTCATGTCCGGCGTGATGATCAAGATGGGCATCTACGGCCTCCTGCGGACGCTGACGTTTCTGGGTCCGCCGCCGGAGTGGTGGGGCGCGGCCCTGATCGTCGTCGGCGCCGTCTCGGGCGTCGCGGGCGTGCTCCATGCGCTCGCCCAGCACGATTTGAAGCGCCTCCTCGCCTACCACAGCGTCGAGAACATCGGCATCATCGCGCTCGGCGTCGGCGTCGGCCTGCTGGGGCAGAGCCGCGGCAACGCCGCCGTCGCGTTCCTCGGGTACGCGGGCGCTCTCCTCCACGTCGCCAATCACGGGCTCTTCAAGGGCCTGCTCTTCCAGGGCGCCGGGAGCGTCTTTCACGGCACGGGGACGCGCGACATCGAGTCGCTCGGCGGGCTCTATCGCCGGATGCCGGTGACCGCGACGACGTTCCTCGCCGGCTCGATCGCGATCTGCGGGCTGCCGCCCTTGAACGGCTTCGTCAGCGAGTGGCTGATCTATCTCGGCGCGTTCCGGGGAGGCGCCGCCCTCCCGGGGGGATGGGGCGCCTGGACGCTCGCGGCGATCCCGGTTCTCGCGCTGATCGGCGGCCTCGCGGCGGCCTGCTTCGTGAAGGCGTTCGGGGTCGTCTTCCTGGGCGAGCCCCGAACGGCGGCCGCGGCGAACGCGCACGAGTCGGGAGGCGCCATGCGCGCGCCGATGGTCGCCGGAGCGCTCCTGTGCCTGACGATCGGACTCTGGCCGGCGGCCGCCGTGCGCCTCGTCGCGCCCGCGGCGTCGCTTCTCGCGAACCTGCCGGGCGCGATTCCGGACGTCGGCCCTCTCGGCGCTCTCACGCGGGTCGGCGCCGTGCTGCTCGCGCTCGTCCTGCTCCTCGCGCTCCTTCGGCGCGCGCTCCTGCGCGGCCGCGACGTGTCGGTCGGCGCGACCTGGGGCTGCGGCTACGCGGCGCCCGGACCGCGGATGCAGTACACCGCCTCCTCCTTCGCACAGCCGATCCTCGCCCTGTTCGCCCCGGTGATCCATTCCCGCGTCGACGCGAAGGGCCCCGACGGGTACTTCCCCGCGCAAGCCCGCTACGAAGAGCACGTCGGGGACATGGCGGGCGAGCGTCTTCTCGTGCCCGCGACCCGACGCGTCGTCCGCGCGCTCTCCCGGGTCCACGCGATCCAGCAGGGCCGGCTCCAGCTCTACCTCGTCTACATCGCGGCGACGCTCGTCGTCCTTCTCGTCTGGCAGCTCGTCGGAAGCGGGCGCTGACGTGGCCGCCGCGCTCCTCCTCCACCTGGCTCTCCTGCTGCTCGCGCCGCCGCTGATGCTGGGCGTGATCGGGAAGACGAAGGCGGCGTTTGCGGGACGGCAGGGGCCGCCGCTCCTCCAGACCTACCGCGACATCGCGAAGCTCGCGCGAAAGGGGGCGGTCTACAGCCGCACGACGACCTGGATCTTCCGGGCCGGACCGCTCGTCGCGCTCGCCGCGGTCCTGTGCGCCGGTCTCGTCCTGCCGCTCGCGTCCGGCGCCTCCCCCCTCGGGTTCACCGGCGACGTCGTCGCGTTCGCCTACCTCTTCGGTCTCGCGCGGTTCTTCACGATGGCGGCGGCCCTCGACACCGGCTCGAGCTTCGAGGGGATGGGCGCGAGCCGCGAGGCCGCGTTCTCGGCGCTCGCCGAGCCGGCGCTCTTCCTCTCGATGACGATCCTCTGCGTCCCCGCCGGCTCCCCGACGTTTTCGGACGCGTTCCGCTCGCTGCCGTGGCCGGCATGGGGGTTCGCGCATCCGACTTATCTCGCCGCGGCACTGTCGCTTTTCGCGGTCCTCCTCGCCGAGAACTCCCGCATCCCCGTGGACGACCCCGCGACCCACCTCGAGCTCACGATGATCCACGAGGTCATGGTGCTCGATCACGGCGGTCCCGACCTCGCGTTCGTCCTCTACGGAAGCGCCGTGAAGCTTTTCGTGATCGGCGCGCTCCTGACCCACGTCCTCCTTCCGGTTCCCGCGGCCGGCGGATGGCGCGGGGCCGCCCTGCTCGGCGGAGGCGAAATCGCGCTCGCGGCGCTCGTGGGCGTCGTGGAATCCGTGATGGCGCGGCTGCGGCTCCCTCGCGTCCCGCAGTTCCTGGTCGGCGCCGCGGTGCTTTCCGCGATGGGACTCGCCGCCCTCGTGTATCGAGGCGCGCCGTGACCGGCGACCGGGGGGCGCCGTGACGGGGCTGGCCGACTTCCTTCTCCTGGTCGTCGCGGCGCTGGCGCTGTCGATCGTCGCGACGAGCCGGCTGACGAGCGCCGTTCGCCTCTCGGCGCTCCAGGGCGTGGCGCTCTCGCTGCTTCCCCTGGCGCTCTGGGGCCCGGTCCTCGACCGCCACGTCCTGCCGGTCGTCCTCATGAGCGGCGGCGCGCTCGCCGTCAAGGCCGTCGCGATTCCGCTGCTGCTTTCCCGCGCGATCCGCCAGGCGAACGTGCGCCGCGAGGCCGAGCCGTTCATCAGCCAGCACGTCTCCCTTCTGATCGCGGCGGCGCTCGTGGGGTTCTCGTTCTGGCTCGGAAGGGCGCTCGTCCTGCCGCGGCCGGCGCCGACGCCGCTCCTCGTCCCGATGGCGTTCGCGACCCTTCTCGTCGGCTTCGTCGTCCTCGTCAGCCGGCGCAAGGCGGTCACCCAGGTCGTCGGCTACCTGATGCTCGAGAACGGCATCTTCATCTTCGGCCAGACGCTCGTCGAGCAGGTTCCCTTCGCGGTCGAGCTCGGGATCCTCCTCGACCTGCTCGTCGGCGTCTTCGTGATGGGGATCGCGATCCACCACATCAGCCGCGAGTTCGAGCACATCGACACCGAGCGGCTCTCGGCCCTGCGGGACTGATCGATGACGGGACTGCTCCCCTTCCTCGTCGTCCTGCCGGCCGCGACGGCGTTGCTCGCGCTCGCCCTCCGCGGTCTTCGCGCGGGCCTCGCGATCCTCCTCGGAGTCGCGCTGCTGCACGCCGCGGGGACCGCCTTTCTCTGGCGAGGGGAAGCATCGAAGAGCTTCGGGACGCTCCTGCAGCTCGACGTCCTCGGGCTGATCTTCCTCTCGATCACGAGCGCCCTCTTCCTTCTCGTTTCGCTCTCGACGGTCCCGTACATCCTCCGGGGAACGCACGACCCGCAGGCCGCGCCGCATCGCTTCGCGCCGTGCCTCCTCGCGTTCCTCGCGGCGATGACCCTCGTCGCCATCACCCAGAACCTCGCCCTGATGTGGGCGGCGGTCGAGGGAACGACGCTCGCGAGCGCCCCGCTCGTGTACTTCTACCGCCGGCGGGGGGCCCTGGAGGCCGCGTGGAAATACCTGCTCCTCTGCTCGGTCGGGATCGCCCTCGCGCTGCTCGGGACGTTCTGCCTCGGTGTGGCGGCCTCGGGCGGCCCCGCGGCGACGGCGGGTCTGACGCTCGAAGCGTTCCGGGGCGCGGCGCCGGCCATGGCGCGGCCGTGGTTGAAGGCGGCGTTCGTCCTCGCGCTCGTCGGCTACGGGACCAAGATGGGCCTCGTCCCTCTCCATACCTGGCTTCCCGACACGCACAGCCAGGCGCCCTCCCCGGTCTCGGCCCTCCTCTCCGGCGCGCTCCTGAACTGCGCCTTCCTCGCGATCCTCCGGTTCTTCCAGGTGTGCGTCGCCTCCGGAGACTTCGCGTTCGCGCGGACGCTCCTCGTCGTGATGGGCTTCGTCTCGATCGGCGTCGCGTGCGCGTTCATGGTCGGCCAGAGCGACTACAAGCGGCTCTTCGCGTATTCGAGCATCGAGAACATGGGAGTCGTCGCCGTCGGCGTCGGCATCGGGGGCACCGCGGCCTACGGCGCGGTCTTCCACTCGGTGAACCATTCGCTCTGCAAGGCCGGGCTTTTCCTGCTCGCCGGCAACGTCCTGCGCGTGTTCGGAACGACGTCGGCCCGGAAGGTGCGCGGAGTGATCGCCCGGATTCCCTTGACCGGGATCCTGTTGGCGGCGCTCTTCCTCGCGATCGGCGGGCTTCCCCCCTTCGCGCCCTTCTGGAGCGAGTTCCTGATCTTCCAGGCCGCGTTCCGCGGGCCTCATCCGTGGATGGGCGTTCTCTTCCTCGCGCTGCTCGCGATCGCCTTTCTCGGCATGGCCGGGACTCTGCTGCCGATGCTGCAGGGGGCGCCGGGAGAACACGCGCCGCGCGCCCGGGAGCCGCTCCTGACGGTGCTGCCGCCGTTCCTCCTCGCCGCGGCCGCGCTCGCGATCGGTCTCTACCCGCCGCCCGCCCTCACGGACGCGCTGCGCCGCGCCGCCGTCCTCGTGGGAGGATGAGGATGGCGGACGGGGAGAAGGATCGCGATTCCCGAAAAGCATCGGCGCTCTCGGTCCGTCCGCACTGGACCCGCAACGGTGCCGCCGTCCCCCGGTCGGACGTGCCCGACGTTCCGGTCGACTCCTTTCGAGCGGTCTGCGTCGACGTCGTCTCCCGCGGGGGCCGACTCGTCGCGCTCTGCGACCTGTCCGCCCCCGAAGAGCCGGAGCGGGAAATCCTCGCGGCTCTCGCCGACGACGATCGCGCAGCCGTGGGGCTCGTCCGCACGCGCATCGCGGCCGGAGGACGCTATCCGGCGCTCTCGACGGACCTCCCCCAGGCGCAGGCGTTCGAGCGCGAGCTCTTCGAGGAGCACGGCATCCGGCCCGACGGCCATCCGTGGTTGAAGCCCCTGCGCCGCCACGCGGATCTCGAGGCCCGCGCCGGCGCCGCGCCCGCGCCGCACCCGTTCTTCCGCGTCGAGGGAGCGGGGATCCACGAGGTCGCCGTGGGTCCCGTGCACGCGGGAATCATCGAGCCGGGTCATTTCCGCTTCCAGTGCCACGGCGAGTCGGTCCTTCACCTCGAGATCCAGCTCGGCTACCAGCATCGGGGCGCGGAGGCGCTCCTCGTGCGGTCCTCGCCCGCGCGGCGCCTGGCGGTCGCGGAGTCGATCGCCGGAGACACGGCCGTCGGGCACGCGCTCGCGTACGCGGCGGCGGCCGAATCGCTTTCGGGCGTCGAAGTCCCGCTCTACGCGCAGGCGATCCGGGGAATCGCGCTCGAGCTCGAACGGCTCGCCAACCACGTCGGCGACCTCGGGGCGCTGTGCAACGACGTCGGATATCAGCCCGGCGCCTCGTGGTTCGGGCGGCTTCGCGGCGAATTCCTGAATCTGCTGATGGAGCTCTCCGGCAGCCGGTTCGGGCGGAGCCTGGTCAGGGTCGGCGGCGTCCGATTCGGCCTCTCCGCCGGACAGCGCGAGGATTTTCTCGGCCGCCTCGCGGCGGCGGAGCGCGACCTCCATGACACCGCGCGCGCGACCTTCGACGCGTCCTCCGTCGGATCGCGCTTCGAGCACACCGGCGTCGTCTCGCGGGAAACGGCCGAAGAGCTCGGTCTCGTCGGCCCGGTCGCGCGCGCGAGCGGGTGCGATCGCGACGTCCGCCGCGATCACCCTTCCGGGATCTTCCGTTTCGCTCACGTTCCCGTGGCGCGCGTCGAATCCGGGGACGTGATGGCGCGCGCCCTCGTGCGCTGGCTCGAGATCCAGCGCTCGATCACGTTCGTGAGAGAGCAGCTCGAGGAGCTGCCGCCCGAGTCGCTGTCCGTCGATCCGGGCGAGCCGGCGTCGGACACCGTCGCCGTCTCGATGGTCGAAGGGTGGCGCGGCGAGATCGCGCACGTCGCGGCGACCGCCGGGAGGGGACGCCTCGCGGCCTGGAAGGTGGTCGACCCCTCCTTCCACAACTGGTTCGCCCTGACGGTCGCGCTGCGCGGCGGCCAGATCTCGGACTTTCCGCTCTGCAACAAGAGCTTCAATCTCTCCTACGCGGGGCACGATCTGTGAGGAGGCGCGATTGCTCGACGGGCTGAAGGCACGCCTGCGCCAGGGATGCCGGACGATCGCGATTCCGAGCGGCCCCGGAAGCCTCCCCGCGCGCTTCCGCGGACGGCCGGTCCTCGACGCGTCCCGATGCCGGGACGGGTGCCGCGCCTGCGCGGAGGCCTGTCCCACCGGAGCGATCGCGGTCGACCCGCTCCGCGTCGACCTCGGCGCCTGCCTCTTCTGCACGGTCTGCGAGGAGTCGTGCCCCGAAGGCGCGATCGCCTACGGGCCCGACCACCGCCTCGCGGCGCGCTCCCGCGAGGACCTCGTCGTCGCTTCGGGAGAAGAAGCGAGGCTCGCGGCGGCCCTCGGCGCGCGCATGCGAAAGCTCTTCGGGCGTTCGCTGAAGCTCCGTCAGGTGTCGGCGGGCGGCTGCAGCGGGTGCGAAGCGGAGCTCGCCGCGACCGGCAACCTCGTCTTCGATCTCGGGCGTTTCGGGATCCAGTTCGCCGCCTCGCCGCGCCACGCCGACGGCATCGTCGTCACGGGTCCGGTGACGACGAACATGGAGCTCGCGCTCCGAAAGACCTGGTCGGCCGTGCCCGACCCGAAGATCGTGATCGCCGTGGGCGCCTGCGCGATCAGCGGAGGACCCTTCGCCGGGGCCGCCGCCTCGCACGGCGGCGTTCCCCCGGACATCCCGGTCGACCTCTACGTTCCCGGATGCCCTCCGCACCCGCTGACGATCATCGACGGGCTTCTCCGGCTGCTCGGGCGGCTCGAGGACGAGAGCGCCCGGAAGCGGCCGGCGTAGGACGCGGGCGCAGGCATCACCGCCGGAAGAGAAGGCGCGCGGCGGGAAGCGTCGTCAGCGCCCCGAACGCGACGAGCGCCGCGCCGATTCGCTGCCGGGCTTTCTTCGGCAGCTTTCCGGAAAGAAGGAGGCCGGCTCCCGCGGCGAGGGCCGCCCGCGTGCCGACGAGAAATCCGATCTGCGGGGCGGTGAGGCGGTGTTTCTTCATGGGTTCCTCCGGACGAGCCTGCAAGCAAGATCCCTACCGGCACGCTCGGGCGCGCACCGGCCCCGTCGCGGTCGTGGAGCTCGACCGCGCCGTCGTCCTCGGCATGGCTAAGGCGCGGCGGGCCCGGACCGCAGGACGGCAGCGATCGTCCGGAGAGGCTCGTTCAGGACGAGTCGTCTCAGCTCGGACGGAGAGAAGCCGAACTCGCCGCGGAAGGTGGCCGTCAGATGGCTGTGCGACGAGAAGCCGAGGTCGATCCCGATCTGCATCAGGTCCGATCGCGGCTCCAGTATCCGCGGGAGCGCCGCGAAGAGCCGCGCGCGGAGGCGGTACCGCCGGAGCGGGAGCCCCGTCGTCCGCCGGAACATTCGCGCGACGTGGAACGGCGAATATCCCGCCCTTTCCGCGAGCTCGCCCAGTCCCAGTTTCGCGTGGAGATCGCGGCCGAGCCGCGCGCGCACTCCTTCGATCGCGATTCTCAGCGGGCGCGTGAAGGAGCAGGCCGGCGCCAGGCGCGCGGAGCGGAGCGCTTCGTCGACGAGGCCGCGCAAGAGCGCGTGCACGGCATCCGGCTCGCCGGACCCCGCGGCCCGGCGGAAGAGAACCTCCTGGAGAACGTGAGCGTGCGGCGACCGCAGCCCATGGAGACGCGGAGGAGCGTCGCGGGAATCCGCGAGGGAACCGGGAGGGAGCGTCGCGACGAGACCGCGATCTCCGGTTCCGAAAGGATGGCTCGTCCGGTACGGAACGCCCGCCGAGTGGAAAAGGACGACGTTGCGGTCGGCGACGACGGTCTCCCCGTCCGCGTCGATCGCGAAGGGAACGTCGCGGGGAAAGGCGAGACTGTCGCCGCCCTGGATCCTGGCGTCCGACCACTCGCGGCTGCGAACGGGACATCGCCACGCGCCCAGCCGAACCGAGGGACCGTCGAAAAGCACCTCCAGCACTCGAGGCGCGGCGGCGGGGTCCGGAGAAAGCCCGTTTTCCGCGGGCACCGAAAGTCGGCCGTCGGCGAAGTCAGCCGGCAGCGCCATGGCCATTCGCTCCTCGTCGGTAACGCCTGCCTCTTGGCGATTGTTGCGCAGCGGACAACGGGCTCACCTCCGGCATCTCCGATCACAAGAACGATGCCAGTACTACGCCGCCGCCCTTCAGAAGGTTACGCGGGAACGTCGAAGCCGGGTGTTCGTTGGTGGAACCGTGCGGTCCCGAATCCGGACAATGGGATTCGCCCGGGATCTCCGCTGCGGAAATCGCGCTCGGAGGGAAGCTACTTCTCCGGTTCGATGGCCGCCGAGAACGTAGTTGATCACCTGAGCCCTTCTGGGCGAACGCGTCAGCCGCGCGCCGAAGGCCGCCGCAGCACGAAATAGAGAGGCGCGCCGAGCGCGATGAATCCGAGACCCATGAGCGATTCGCGGGGGCGCTGGGCGATCGTGTTCGCCATGAGGCCCAGGGCGGCGACGACGAACACCGCCGGCACGACGGGGTACCCGGGAACGCGGAACGGCCGGACGAGCTCCGGCTCCTTCCGGCGCAGGATCGGAACGGCCGCCGTCGCGAGCGCGTACATCAGCCATCCGCCGAAGATCACGTAGGTGAAGAGCTGCGAAAAGCCGCCGATGAAGAGGATCAGGAGGCTCGACCAGACGCCCTGGAGGGCGATCGCGGCCGCCGGCGTCCGGAAGTGCGCATGGACCTCCCCGAGCCCGCGCGGCAGCAGGCCGTCGCGCGCCATCTGGAAGTACGCCCTCGGGCCCGCGAGGATCGACCCGTTCATCGCGCCAAGGATCGAGCAGACGATCGCCGCCGTCAGGGCCCGGCCGCCCCACGGTCCGAGGACCTTGCCGATCGCGGAGAGCGCGACGCGCGGGGACGCCGCGATCTCGGCGACGCTCATCACCCGGAAATAGGCGAGGTTCGCCGCCACGTAGAGCGCGATGATCGCGAGCTCCCCGATCACGACCCCGGACGGAAAATTCCGCTGCGGGTCGCGCACCTCGCCCGCGACGAACGTCGCGTCGTGCCACCCCTCGTACGCCCAGAAGACCGCGACGAACGCCAGGCCGATCGCGGACAAGCCGCCCGATCCGCCGGGCGCCGGCGGCGCCGCCGACGCCGTCGGAGCCGGCCCCGCGAACGCGAAGATCGCGATCGTCATCCCCGCGAGCCCGGCGACCTTCAGCGCCGTCAGGACGTTCTGGACCGCCGCCCCGGTCCGGACCCCGAGGACGTTGGCCCCCGTCAGCAGCAGGACCGCCGCGATCGAGATCGCGCGCCCGGCGCCGGCCCCCATCGGGAAGAGACCGGAGAGATAGATCGAGAACGCGACGGCGAGCGTCGCGATCGCGCCCGAGGTGATCACCGTGAAGATCGCCCAGCCGCAGAGGAATCCGGGGAGCCGCCCGTAAGCGCGTGAGATGTACGTGTAGATGCCGCCCGGCGCCGGAATCGCCGCGCCGAGCTCGGCGATCGAAAGCACCCCGAGCATCGTGAGGATCCCCCCGGCGACCCAGATGCCGATCGTGAACGTCTCCGAATGGATCTCGCGCGCGATCTCGGAGGGGACGAGGAAGATCCCCGAACCGATGACGGTCCCGACGAGGAAGAACGCCATGTCCCAGCGGCCGAGGACCCGCAGCAGGCCGCGGGAGCGATCCCCGTCCGGATGCCGACCGTTCATCGCGCGAGCCGCCTCGCCGCCGCCGTGCCGTCCCAATTCATCGAGATGCTCGGCGCGAGATTACAACGGCGAAACCCTCGTGAGCGAGCCCGGCCGCCGCGGGCGGCCTCGCCCCGAATCGGCGCCCGCCTCGCATCCCCGTTTCAGCGCTTCTCGACGCTGCCGACCGCTCTCAGCAACGGAACCGCCTTCGGCTCCGACGAGCAGGCCTTCCCGCCGGCGAAGCTCGCGCATCGCCACCGCTCCGACAGGGGAAGGGCCTCGAGGTCGCCGCGCACGACGACGAGGGTGCCCCGATCCGGCTCTCCCCTCTCGCGAAGCGACGCCCGCTCCCGTCCGCAGTCGACGGCCGAAGGCCGGCCGTTGTGGAAGGACGACACCTCGGTCCGTGAGGCCGAGGCGGCGACGATCGCCTCCTCGACGAATCGGCGGTCGGCGCCGGTGGAGCAGTCCCAGCTCGGGACGAAGAGGACCCGCGCATGCGCGGCGATCAGCGGCTCCCAGCGGACGGGCTCGACGAGAGGCGGCGGAGCGTCTTCGAGGATGGACCGATTTCGCATCCGCTCGCCCGATGCGTCCACCCACTGGAGGAGCGCGGCGCCCACCAGCAAAGCGTCGAAGCGCCGGCCGCGCCTGGCGACCGCAACGACCCCGCCGACGAGCGCCAGGTACGCGACCGGCCAGAAGAAGCGCCCCGGCGCCCGGAGCTCCCCCAGGAACGCGGGCGGGGACGGCAGCAGGAGGATCAGACGTCTGCCGAGAAAGACTCGGTTGGACAGCGCGAACGCGGTGAGGACGGCCGCGGCGAGGAGGACGAAGCGGTGCCGGCGGGCGATCGCGCGGATCTCCTGGCGCCGGAGCCACAGCGCGGCGAGCGCGATCGCGAGAATTCCGGGCCCGAGGTAGTTGAGCCCCTCGTACTGCCCTCCCGTCGCGTCGATCGGATGCCCGGGACGGCCGAGGAGCGACTCCGCCGGCGGGTCGATCGGCGACAGGAGGTTCATCGAGTAGAGGCTGAACCCCTGGCCGGGAGCATGCGGCGTCAGCAGCCCGAGCCCGGCCATCTCGACCGCGGCGGCGGCGAACAGGGCGACGATCGCGGCGGCCGCGTTTCTTTTCCGCCACCCGCGCGCGCCGAGCGTGACGAGCGCCGCGACCGCGAGTGCGGCCGTCATCGCGAAGAAATACGCGTTGACCGCGAGCGCGATCCCGCAGAGAAGCAGCCACGCCGCCGCGAGCCGGCCCGCGGAAATCCGGGAAGAAGCCCCGACGAGCCCGACGGCGACCAGGATCACCGCCTGAAAGCAGAGCGCGGCGTGGATCATCTGCGCGAGCCAGGACACGAGGCTGACCGCGAGGATCGCCGCGGCGGCGGCCGGCGCGAACCGGCGGATCCCCCACATCCGAACGGCCCACGCCGCGGCCGCGCCCTGGAGAGCGAAGCAGGCCAGGAGCCACCATCCGATGAAGTCGAAATCCGGCGTGATCGCGCGGCGCGCGAGACGGAGCCCGAAGGCATAGATCGGGATCGCGTCGTTGAAAGCGATGACCGCTCCTCGCGGGCCGCCGAGCCGCGAGGCGCGGGTGAGCGGCCAGCGCCAGTCGTCCCAGATGAAATACCGCAGGTTCGCGACGACGTTGAGCTGGTCTTCGTGAGCGACGAAGCCGTACGCGCCCTTCTTCATCGAAACCGCGGGAGCCGCGACCATGAAGCTCAGCACGCCCGCGAAGGCGCCCGCCGCGAGCAGGAGGAGGAGCGGGGGTCGGCGGAGCACCGCCGGCGGGGAGCTCAACGGGAGGAACGCTCCCGTCCGCTCGCCGCTCGCGCGGAAGCGCCGCGATCGCGAAGCATCGTCGCGCAAGGATATCGAAGGGGCGACGGCCGCGGACAACGGCGTCGCCTTCCGCGCCGCGAAAGGCGTTGCGCCTCGGTCGTTTCCGGCCGCATCGTCCAGGCGCGGCGGATCTGCTTTTCGGTTAGGTCCGGACGGTACGCTGCCGGCGGGGCGGTCTCTCCCCGTAAATCGCCTTGAGCGTCCGGACGGCGTCGCCGAAGGAGACGGTCGAATGGGTCGTCTCCATCGCTTCTTCGGACCGGAGCACCACGTCGTCGATCGAAAGGATTCCCTGAAGCTTGCCGTCCTCGTCCACGACGGGCAGGCGCCGGATGTGATGATGGCGCATCGTCCTGAGGGCCGATTCGAGCTCCTCCCCCGGTCCGCACGTGATGACGGGTTTGCTCGCGAGATCCACGGCCGGGATCTCGCAGGCCGCGCAGTTCGTGGTGGCGATCGCCTTGCAGACGTCACGATCGGTCAGGATGCCCAGGACCCGGTGGGCCGCGTCGACGATCGGGACGACTCCGACCTCCTCCTCGGCCATGATCTTCGCGATATCGCTGATCGTCGCGTGCCGCGTCGCGAAAAAGGGAGAGGGGGTCATGATGGCCTGGACGTTCATGGATGCCTCCTTGGGGCGTACGTGCGGGCCCTTCGGGCCATCGCATGCGCCTATGGTCGTCCTTCTCATCCGAGCTCAAATGAGCCATTCGCATCATCCGGCCGACGGCCATCGGCTCGGACTCGCGGCCCGCGCCCTCAACTCAAGACAAATAAGGCCGTAGAAACGGCGGCGCGTCCTTTCGGAACCCTTCGCCGGAGCGTTCGAGCCCCCGGCGGGCGCGACGACGAGTGCCGGATGCGCGGAGCTACTTTCCGGCCGGGGTCCGGCACGTGTAGAAGCGCGCCTGGCCCGCGTATCGGCTGAAGGAAAGCTTCGCGCCCTGCTCGGTGCGGCAGGCGATCTCCTGGAGGGATTCGCCCCGGCGCCGGTCGCCGTCCTTGTCGACGATCGCGCAGTCGTGGAGGCCCTTCTCCCGGGCGACGGATTCCGAATCCGAGAGCAGGAGATAGACGGCGTTCGCCCCGAGCTTCGCGGCGGCGTTCCGGAGCTCGAACGGATGGAGGACGAGCGCATCCTCGGAATCCGGGTCCGGAATCGCGGCGGCCGCGCCGAGGATCTCCTTCTGGTCGGCGGTTTTCAGCGTGTACTTCACCGCCTTGCGCGCGCAGGTCTCGGCGTACGGATCGGGAACGAAGCGGCTCTCCGGGATCGAGAACGACGCCGTGAAGGCGACCTTCGCGCCTTCGGCCGAAAGGATGATCGGCTCGGACCCGGTGACCGAGCCGGCGCGAACGTGGAGGCGCCGGTCCGCCGCCTCTTCCCCGCCGAGCGGCAGCGCCATGACCGCCGCGGCGGCGAGCCCGAGAAACGCCCCCGCTCGAAGGCCGCCTCGCCGGCTTCCCGCCATCACCGTGAGCCCGGGGCGCCCGCGCCGAACATTCGGTCGAAGAACTCCGCCGTCGCCGTCTCCGCGGCGAGCCACGAGGCGAAGCGCAGGAAGCCGTGGATCTCGTCGGGGATGACGATCACCTCGTGCGGAACCTTCGCCTTGTCGAGCCGGCGCGCGAGGTCCACCGTCTGGTGAAAATCGACGTTGCGGTCGTCGTCGCCCTGGATGAGGAGCACGGGCGACTTCCAGGTGGCGATCATCGAATCCGGCGACGACTTCCACGCGACGTCCATCGCCTCTTTCAGGTCCCCCTTCTCGTACCGGAGCTGCCGGCGGCGGAGGTACGCGGCGATCTCGAAGTCGCCTCCCTCGGTCAGCCAGTCGTGGACCCCGTGCCAGTCGACCCCGGCCGCAAAGACGTCGGAGCTCCGGGCGAGCGCGATCGCGGTGAGGTATCCGCCATACGAGCCGCCCCAAACGCCGACCCGGCTCCGATCCACTTCCGGCAGCGAGGCGAGGTAGCGTCCGGCCGCGAGCACGTCCTGGTACTCCGACGCTCCCGCCGGTCCGGCGTGCTCGGGGTGCTGGAAGGCGCGCCCGTAGCCGACGCCCAGCCGGTAGTTGACCGTCATCGCGACGTAGCCGCGCGAGGCGAGGTACTGGTTCATCCCGTAGGCGTACGCGTAGTAGTCCATGTAGTGCCACCCGAGGAGCATCTGCCGCGGCGGGCCGCCGTGTACAAAAACCAGAGCCGGCTTGATCTTGCTGCCGCCTGGACGCTCGAACAACTGACCATGGACGACGAAGCCGTCCTGCGACTTGAACACGACTCGGCG
>DATFVB010000162.1 GCA_035260525.1 Thermoanaerobaculia bacterium | reverse complement strand
GTCCCGGATCGGGCGGCGCCGCTCCCGGGCACCGGAACCGGAGTTTTTCGGATCCGCTGGCAGCCGGAGACCTTTCGTTGAAAGCGTTCTCTTCTCCGGCGGCAGCGTGCGCCGCGCTCCTGGCGGTTCTCGCGGTTCCGGGATGCCGCCGGCGGACGTCCACCGGCGAGATCGCTCCCGCCGCGCCCTCGCCGATCCCGGGAGCGCGCGTGGAACGTCCGTCGCCCCGGATTCGCGACCTCTATCCGCCGGATGCCTACGTCGCGACGCGGTTTTCCGTCCGATTCGACGGCATGTCGGTGCTCGGGGTGGCGGGGGAGGGCTTCTCACCCGATTCGACCGTCTATTTCGGCGACGAGCCCATGCTGACGCAGTTCGTGTCGTCCGACTCGCTCGCGGCGACGGTTCCGCCCACGCTGATCGAGCGGGTCGGAAACGTCCCGGTCTCGGTCCGCGACGCGACCGGAGCGCGTTCCCCCGCCGTCGCCTTCGCGGTCGTTCCGCCCCGGCCGGCGGGCGCGTGCCCGGAAATCCGGCACATCTATCCTTCTTCGACCGAGGCCGGCCGCGGATTCTCGCTGCGCGCCGACGGCTCGTCTTCTCTCGGCGTCGCGGGGCGCGGCTTCGGCCCCGGCTCGTTCGTGCTCCTCGACGGGAAGAAGGCATCGACGATCTACCAGGGGCCGGGCTCCCTGATCGCGCTCGTTCCCGCGGTATCGTTGTCGAAGAGAGGGCGCATCCGCGTCGCCGTCGCCGAGGAGAAGTGCCGCCTGTTTCCCTCTCCCGAGGACCTGGAAGTCCGCTGAGCGGCGGTGGGCTCGGGCTCCGGGAGGCGCCGATTCCGGACTTCGGCGAATTTGCCTTCGAGCGATTCCCGGCATAGATTCCGAAGGCATTGTTCCCTTTCTCTCCCGATGCGCCGGTCATTCGCCGCGCCCGCGCGCCCGTCCTCCTTTTTGCAGGCCTCACGCTCCTGTATCTCGCGCTGTCGCCGTGGCGGATCACCGACCGCGGCTACAACGGCCAGGACGTGCACGCGGCCGATGCATGGACGAGCGCGGCGTTCCGGTTCCTGAGCGGGGGAGGCTGGAATACGCCGAGCGCCTGGTCGCGTCACGGCGTGCTCGGCTTCGCCCCGCACGTGCCGTTCGTCGCGGCAAGCCGGGCGCTCTTCGGAAGCGATCCACGGGCCGAAGACGCGGTGACGTCGCTCGAGCCTCTCCTCGAGACGATCGCCCTCCTGGCGCTGCTCTTTGCCTGGGCCCGCCGCCTGAGCTCGGCCCGGCGCGCCCTGGCGATCACGCTGGCGGCGGCGTTCACCACGATGCTCTGGCCCTACGCTTACGTCGGGCTGGAAACGACGCAGTCGCTCGCGTTCTTCGCCGCCGGTTACCTGGCGCTCGCGGTCCCGCCTTCCGGTTCCCGCTGGCTCACCGCCGCGTTCGTGACCGTCGCCGTGCTGGCGGTGTCGGTCAAATCGACCGGCATTTTCCTGCTGCCGGCGGTGGCGTTCCTCGTCTTCGTCTTCTTTCGCGACCGGGCGCCCGGCGATCCGCGGAAGCTTTGGCGCTCTCTCGCGGCCGCCGCCGCCGCGGGCATCCTCGTCATCGGAGGCAACGCCTGGACGCGCGAGTTCTTCTGGAGGCGATTCGGGGGCTCGTGGGCCAACGTCCAGCACACCTTCGTCCACGACCCGTTCCTCTTCCTGTTCAACGCGGTGTCCCTCGTCGCCTCGCCGAACAAGGGGCTCCTGTTCTACGCCCCGCTCGCCGTTTTCGGCCTCTGCCGCATTCCGCGGGCGATCTCCGTCCGGCGAAGGACCGGATTGTTCGCGGCCCTCACGTTCGCGTGCCTCGTCGCGGGGTTCGCGTTCCTGAAGATCTGGTCCGACGAGACGTGGGGACCGCGATATCTCCACAGCGCGGTCGCCCCGCTGATGCTCTGCCTCGCGTTCCCGGCAAGCCGGCCCGGCCGATTCCGGGCGCGCCGGCTGCTGGCGGCGGCGGCGGGAATCCTCGGCGGGATCGTTTCGTCGCTCGGGATCCTGTTTCCGTACGGCGCGCCTTACCACGCCTCCCGCCTCGCGGGACAGAACACGCTCGAAGCGATCCAGGGCGACGTCGTGTGGAACCCCATCCGCTTCGATCTCCGCCTGCTCGAATGCGCGCTCCGCCCGGAGAGGGAGAGGATCTGGGTCGCGGCCCATTACTGGTGGTTCTTCAAGACTCCCGGCAGCGCGGCCGAGCCGGCAATCGACCTGTCCCGCTACGTCCATTTCGACCCGCTGGTGCTGGCGCCCGGAACGCGCGCCGGAATCGTCTTCCGGCTGGTGGCCTGCGGTCTCGCCGGCGCGGTACTGGTGGCGGCCGTCGCCGTCGGAGCGTGGCGGCCCCGTTCCGCACGCCGGGCGCTCGGCGGGGCGCTGTCGTTTCTCGCGATCCTTCTGATCGGCGCGCAGGGAGTCGTGTGGGCGGCGGCCGTCCGGCGGACCGCGCACGGGGAGTTCCTGCGCGATGCGCCCCAGGTCGTCGTCACGCCGGAGATTGAAGCGGAGGTCCGTCGCGTCGCGTCCTTCGCGGGCCGATCCGACGTCCTGATCGCCATCACGCGAAAGCCCGGGTCGATGGCGTTCTTCGTCTGGCGCAGGCTCCTCTATCCGCGCCGGCTCGTGGCCGTTCTTCCGGAGGCGATCGGGACGGGCGAGCTGGACGTGCTGAGGGAGCGCTGGCGCACGCGGGTCGCACTTTCCCTCGGGGCGGGATCGGCCCCCGTCTCCCCCGGGTTCACGCGCGCGTGGTGGATCGCCCCCGACGTGATCGTCGGCGAGCTGGGCCCGAGGTGAACGGGCTCGCGCGGCTGATTCTGGTCGTCGCGGGATTCGCCGCTACGGGAGAGCTCGTTCTGCGCCGCCCGTCCCGGTCGATCGCGGCCTTGAACGAAGCGTTCTGGGTCGGCGCGGGCTGTTTCACCGCACTGCTCGTCGCCGGCTCGGCGGCGGCGTCGAACGTTCTATCGATCCTGTTCGGGGCCCTTCCGCTGGCGGTGCTCGCCGCGCTGTGGCGGCGGCGAACGCGGGCGAATCCGGCGCCGCACGAGCTCTCCGCACGGAGCTCCCGGTCGCTCGCCGGTTCGGCGGCGTTCGGCATCGCAGCGATCGCCACGGTCGTCTTCGCGGCACTCAATGCGCGGACGGGCTACGTGACCGACGGCTTCGACATCTGGGCGTCGAAGGCGCGGGTTCTCTCGGTCGAGGGACGGCTCGAGCGGTCGGATCGGGAGCCTGAGCGCCTGGGCCGCGTCGCCAGCTATCCGCCTCTCGTGCCGCTCGTCGAGGCGTTCACCGCCCGTCGCGCCGGCGGTTTCGACTTCCGCGCCGCGAAACTCGCCTTCCCGGTTTTCTTCGTTTCCCTTCTCGCGGGCACATGGGGGATCGCGCGGCGGTTCCTCGGCCGCGGTCCGGCCGGCGCAGCGGTCGCGGTCGTGGCGTTCCTCCCCGCCGTTTCCGCCGACTGGAACGCGGGAGGTTTCGCGGACCTTGCGCTCGCGGCGGCGGCGGCCGCGGCGGCCGCCGCCTGGCTGGGGCGGTTCACGGATTCCCCCGCCGCGGCTCCGGCGGACGGGTGGCTGGCGGGCGCCGTGCTGCTGAGCAAACCGGAAGGCGCCGTTCTCGTCGCTTGCGGCGCGCTCGTCGCCGCGATGCCGCGCCGCGCCGCGCGGCCGGCCGGGTCGCGGCGGGCTTTGCTGCCGCTCGCGGGGTTCGCGGGAATCACGGTGTTCTGGAGAATGCGGTTCGGCGCCCCGGAAGGGGTTTACGGCCCCTTCGACGCCGCCCACCTGTCGGTCGCGGCGCATCGCCTCGGACCGGTCGTCCGCGCGTGCATCGCGCAGGCGCTCTCCCTGCGCAGCTGGGGGCTCCTCTGGGCCGCCGCGGCGCCGGCCGTGGCGGTCCTGGCGATCCGTGGGAGGGGCGCCGCCCGGCGACTCGCGCAGGCGACAGGACTCGCGGCGTCCGCGTACGGCGCGATCTTCCTCTTCTCGAATTGGGGATTTCCCGGGCCGCCGCGCTACGGCAGCGAGCCCCTCGAGACGCACATCGCCCTGGCGTTCCCGCGTCTTCTCGAGCAGATCGCCGCTCCCGCCGCCGTCGTGCTGCTCGCCGCGTACGACTCACTGGGGCGGCGAGCCCCTGCCGGTTCGTCGCCTTGAAACGGGGCGTTCGCGGGCGTTCCGGCAGGCGTTCGTCGAGGCGTCGGGTCAAGCGGAAGAAGGACCCCGCCGGAACAGCCCCGCGGAGGAAGTCCTTCCTCTCCTTCGGCGCGGCCATCCTCATCCTCTGTATCGCGGTGGAATACGCGCCGATTCTCGCTGGCCGCATTCCGTTTCCCGCGAACATCGTTGTCCAGTTCCCGGTCTGGGAGGGGGGGCGTCCGGCCCTGCCGGTCCAGCACCACGCGGAGGAGGGTGACATCGCGACGCAGTTCTACCCCTGGCGGGTTCACGTCGTCGAGGAGCTGCACCGATTTCGTTTCCCGCTCTGGAACGACGCGATTCTGTCCGGGTGCCCTTTGCTGGCAAATACCACGTCGGCCGTCTTCGATCCGGTCAACCTGATCACCGCGGTCCTTCCGTCTCGCTACAGCTGGGGGGCGGGAATCCCGATTCGCCCTCTTCTCGCCGGGGCCGGTGCCGCCCTCCTGGTGGACGCGCTCGGCGGCACGGTTTCGGGATCGTGGCTCGCCGGCATCGTGTTCGCCTTTTCGGGGTTCCTCGCGTGCTGGCGCGGCCGGTCGCAGGAATCCACGGGGATCTGGCTGCCTCTCGCGCTCTTCGCCGTGGAGCGCCTCCGGCACCGCGGCGACATCGGAACCGTTCTCCTGGCATCGGCCGCCGGCTCGCTGCCGCTCCTCGGTGGACACCCGGAAGTGGCGTTTCAAATGGCCGTGGCCGTGGCGGCGTTCGCCCTCTTCCGGCTGCTTTCACCGGGGGACGGCCTCCCGCCGGAAGGCGGCCGTGCCGCGTATGGCCGCCGGCTCCTCCTCGCCGGAGCGGGAGCCGCCACCCTCTGCCTCGTTCAGCTCGGTCCCACGCTCGAGTGGGTTCGTCGCATCGACCGATCTCTGTGGTCCTGGGGACACCATCCGCTCCGACAGATAGCGGGATTCCTGTCGCGCGACGCGCTGGCGAACCCGAATGCCGACGGCGTCCCGCTTCCGGAGGCGGCGTCTTACGCGGGGATGGTGACGATCTTCCTCGTGCCGTTCGCATTCCGACATCGCCGCCGCAGCGAAGCCGTCTTCTTCCTGCTCCTGCTCCTCGCGTCGATCGAGATCGTTTTCGGCCTGCCTCCGATGTACGAGATCTCCCAGCACTTTCCGATTCTTTCCGGGATCCCGAACGGCCGCTTCCTCCTCGAAGCGGATCTCTCGCTCGCGGTCCTCGCGGGGCTCGGCCTCTCCGCGCTCGAGCGGCAGCGCGAGCGGCGGATCACGCCGGCGTTGCTGGTCGCCCTCGGCGCGGCCGGAGCGGCGGCCTGGGCGGTCCATTGGATGGGGACGAACGCCGGCGCACCCGAAGCGACTTCGCTCCTCGCCCGGCCGGGAGCGTCCGAGGGATGGATCGCCCTCGGAATGGCGGCGGTCGCCGTCATGGCGGCCGGCAGGATTCCAGGCCCCGCCGGGGCGAAGGTCATTCTCGTCGTCGCCGCCCTCGATCTCTTCACTTTCCAGCACGGGATCCTTCCGTTCGTCCGCGCCGAGCACGTTTTTCCCGGCGCCCCGGCTCTCGATTTCCTCCGATCCCGGACTCGCGACGGCGCTCGCGTGGCGGTGATGAACGTCACGATGGGCGCGAACTTCGAGATGATGTACGGCTTGAGGACGCCGGGCGGCTACGATTTCCGTCTTCGCCGCACGTCGCGAATCCTGACCGCTCTCCATAGCCCGCGAGGAAGCAACGTTTTCTCCGCGAAGGCGATCGCCGCCACGCCGCCGTACGGCATCTTCGACCTGCTCGGCGCCCGATTCCTCCTGGCCACGGCGAGCAATTCGAGTGCGACGGATCTCGAGCGGGACCCCGGTCGGCTCCAGGCGGTCTTTCGTGATCACTCCGTTCGCGTATTCGAAAATTCGAGCGCGCTTCCCCGGGCCTTCTTCATGCCGGCGGAGGCCGTCCGCCGATACGCTCGGGAGGAGCAGGAGGCAGAGGCCGTGCTGGCGCCGTCGTTCGACGCCCGGCGGACTCTCGTGCTTCCCGGCGGCTCGGCGACCGGGACGACCGTCGCTTCTCCGGCCGCGCTGGTTCCCGCCGAGGGCTTCACCGAGAGCCCGGGGAAGGTCTCGTTCGTCGCCGACGCTCCGGTTTCCGGATTCGCCGTCGTCAGCGAGAGCGCGTATCCCGGCTGGCGGGCATGGGTCGACGGCCGTTCGGCCGTCATCGTTCGCGCCGACTACGCGTTCCAGGGGGTCGCGGTCGGCCCGGGGCGGCATCGCGTCGTCCTTCGATATGTGGCGCCGATCTTCTGGTCGTGTCTGTTCGTTTCGTCGGCGGGATGGCTCGGGCTGGCGGTGTTCGTCCTCGTCCGACGCGCGCGGAGTCGCTCCGTCCCGGCGGATCCCGGTTCGGGGGCGGCGAGTCCCGCGGCTCCGAAACCGGGTCCCATTCGCACGGCGCGGTAAGCGGCGAGCATGGTGATCGCCGCCGCGGGAGCGATCTGCGCGAGCAGCCGGCCGTAGGCCTGCGCCACGTGGAGCCGCACCGGCCAGCTCGACATGAGGAAGATCGCCGAGTAAGCGGCGAGACCCAGCAGCGAAGCGAGCGCGACCGACCTCTGCCGGCCCGGCGACGCCCACACGACGAGGAGCGACGCGACGACGAAGGCGGGCCAGAAGAATCCCCACTCGCGGACCCGCACGAGCTCTCGGGCGCACAGAGCCGCGACGTCGGGGATCCGGTCGAACGCCCGAACGAGGGTCGTCGGGTTCGGCGAGTCGATCAGCCGGTCCGGGACGGCGGTCCACCGGAGATAGACGAGCCGGTCGGCGAGAAGAGCCGCGCCGACCAGCACGGCCCCGGCGCCGAAGCGAAGCCGGCGCGCCGGGTCTTCCACCGGGGTCATCGCGGCCGCCGAAACAATGGCGACCGCAAAGAGGATCAAGCCCTCCGATTTGGCCGCCAGGAGCGATCCGAGCAGCCAGGGCACGGCGGAATTCCATCGGCCCGGGCGGGAGTCGGGAGAGAGCCAGGCCGCCGCGAGCGCGGCGACGCAGGCCGCCACGGGTAGATCAGCGTTTCCGCCCACCATCGGGCGGCTCGTGAACGCCGGCAGCGCGGCGATCATCGCGACGACGCCGAAACGTTCGAGCCTTGAAAGAGTGACGGACCGAGCGGCTTTCAGGGTGGAGAGCAGCATCGACGCGAAGAAAAGGACGAACACCGGCTTCAGATCGAGGAACTCGAACCGGCCGAGGACGCGGGCGACGAGCGCCTCGAAGAGGGGAACGATGGCGGGATAGTTCACCGCCCGGCCGGCGCGCCCTTCGTAGATGCTCCCGGCCCACAGCTCCGGCCGGAGCCCTCCCTCCCGGAAGAGGAGAAACGCCTTCGTCGCCCAGATCTGGAAACCGTCCCAGGCGAAGGCCGCCCGCAGATTCAGGACCCAGAAGAGCGCGACGGCGAAAACGACGAAAGCGAAGGAAACAATGTCGGCGGCCCCCGGTGGCGCCGGGCGCCCCTGGCCCCCGCGCCGCTGTCGCCAGGCGCGCGCGATCCGAATCGGAATGACCGCCAGCGCGAGGACGATGCAAACGGCGACGGCGTCGAGCGCGCGGCGCGGAGCGACGAGCGACAGGGGAAAAAGGAGAGCGGCGCAGCCGCCCGCCCCGATCAGGAAGGACTCGTTCCAGCCGAACACATCGGTCGAGCGCCGGCGGAGCGCGAGCTCGGCGAGACAGGCGAATCCGGCGCCGACGAGGATCGCGGCGGCCGTTCCGGCGATTCGGAAATTCACGGCCCGACCTCCCCGATCCATACCCGATCGGAAAGCCGTTTCCGGCGGATCACCGGGAGATCCGGAGGGGGCTCCGCAACGCCGATGGCCCAACGGACGGCAAAGGCGTTTCGGAGATTCGCGAGCTCACGGCGGGACGTCGGCGCGGGCCGCACGCAGAAGACCGGGCGCGGATAGAGGGCGCGCTGCCACAATCCGCAGCGCCACGTGTTCGCGTCGGCGGTGACGTAGAAAACGGGAGCGCCGGGCGGAAGCGCGCGCCGCGCCGCGGGGAGCGCCCGCGAAATTTCCTCCGGGAGAAGCTCCTCCTGCGGAGCGCGAAGGGAGGCGACGAGACGGTGGAACGCCGCCGCCCCTCCGGCGGCGAAAACGCTGCCGAGGACCGCGACGGCCGCGGCGGCGCGGGCGACCCGCCGCGACCGCGGGCCGAGGAGAGGGCGGGCCCGCGGCGGCACGAGGGCCGTTCCGGGCGCCCGGCCCTTCACGCAAAACACCGCGGCTCCGACCGTCGCGATGGCCAGCGGCGCGATCTGCGCAAGCAGCCGGGGGTACGCCTGATCGAGGTGCAGGCGGAAATCTCCCCAGCGCGTCCAGAAGAAGATCGCGCCGTCCCCGACGGCCGCCAGCAGCGCCGTCGCGCCGATCGCCATCGCCGGGGATCGACGTCCGGTCCACGCGAGGACGAACAGGGCGACTGCGAACGCGGGCCAGAGAACGCCCCACAACCTGAAATCCGACAGCCAGTGGAGGATTCCGGAGACGATCAGGGGCCCGCGAAGAACGACCGTCCGGAGTCTCAGCGACCCGAGAGAGGCGAACTCGACGTTCTGCCCCGGAATCCACGTCCGCTGAGCGACGCGAGCGAGGACGAAGAACGCCAGGGAAGCCGCCGACGTGGCCGCCCGCCACGAAACGCGCGGACGGCGGGCGACAGCGTACGCCGAGGCGACGGC
>DATFVB010000161.1 GCA_035260525.1 Thermoanaerobaculia bacterium | reverse complement strand
GTGGGGGTTCCACGGAACCACGGCGACTGCCGGCCCGCATCGGACTGCCGTGCCGACGACGACGAGGAGTGCGCAGTACCCGATGGACGACGGCCGGTCCAGCATGGAGAGAACGTAACGCGGCTCATCGCGCCGCGCTTGAGCAAGATGCGTTAGGAGAGCGCCGCTACCGGGATCTCTCACATTCGTTCGGGACGACAGAGATGATGACCATGGCGGAAGGTCGAGGCGCGGCGAGACGCGAGCCCGACGGAATGCGGTCCGCCGGCGGCGTCCCGAGTCGTACTGAAACGTACGGCGAGGGCGGCGCCGGCCGGAACGCGCCCGTCCGGCTCGATGTATCGCCGCGCCTGCTATCTAGAAAGGGACGTCGTCGTCTTCGTCGGGAACACCCGCCGGCGCCACCGCATGCGGGAACTCGCCGCCGCCGCGCGCCGCGCCTTCGACCCGGGGCGAGAGCATCAGGACGTTGTTCGCCTTGATCTCGGTCTTGTACCGCTTCTGACCGTTCTGGTCGTCCCAGGAGCGCGTCTGCAGGCTCCCCTCGACGTAGACCATCTTGCCCTTGTGGAGATACTCCCCGCAGATCTGGGCGAGCTTGTCCCAGGCGACGATCGAATGCCACTCGGTGCGTTCCTGGCGCTCTCCGGTCGAACGGTCCTTCCAGGTCTCCGTCGTCGCGAGGCGGAACTTCGCGAGCGCGGTCCCTCCCTGCGTCGTCGAGACCTCCGGGTCCGCTCCGAGATGCCCGATGAGAATCACTTTGTTGACGCTGGCCATGTCTTCCTCCTTTTCCTATGTCGGTTTCGCGGATATTACACCCGCCCGCGGCCGGGGAGTCGCGAGTCCGCCCGGTCGCGAGTCGCGGGCCCGGGGCCGGCTCAGGAGTTCCGGGCGACGGATTCCCGCGCCGACTTCGGACTCCCGACCCGGGACGCGCGACTCGTGACTCGACTCGGCGGAGACTAGAATCGGGCCAGTGAAATCGCCGCTCAAGACCCTGTCGCAGGAGACGGCGATCTACGGCCTGTCGACCGTCGTCGGGCGATTCCTGAACTTCCTGCTCGTCCCGTTCTACGTCAACGTCCTGCGGTCGCGCGCCGAGTACGGCTTCACGAGCTCGCTCTACGCGTATCTCGCGTTCCTCTCCGTCGTGTTTCCTCTGGGTCTCGAAGGGGCGTACTTCCGGTATGCGGCGCGGGCCGAGGGGGCGGCCGAGGAGCGGGATCGCGAGCGCCGGCTCTTCTCGACACCGTTCTGGGTGGTCGTCGGTTTCGCCGCCGCGATCGGCGCCGCGCTGTTTTTCGCCGCGCCCTCCCTCGTCGTTCCGCTCTTCGCCGATCCCCAGCACGACGTCCGCGCGGTGTTCCCGCTGCTCCTCTCGATCCTGCGGCTCGGTGCGGTGATCCTTTTCTTCGACGCCCTGGCCGTGCTCCCGTTCGCGTCGCTCCGCCTGGAGCATCGGGCCAGGACCTTCGCCGCGATCAAGATCGGGAACATCCTCCTGACGCTCGCGCTCAACTTCGCATTCCTGCTGAAGCTGCGCTGGGGGGTGGAGGGGATCTTCCGGGCGAACGCGATCGCGTCGGCGGCGACGTTCGTCGCGGTCCTCCCGGCCGTGGCCTCGCGCCTCGCCGGCCGCTTCGACCGTTCGGTGCTCGCGAAGATGCTCCCCTTCGGCCTCGCCAACGTGCCGGCGTACCTCGGGGCGATGATGGTGCAGGTGATCGACCGTCCCATCGTGCAGCGGCTGCGCGGCTTCTCCGACCTCGGCGTCTACCAGGCGAATTACCGGATGGGCTTCGCGATGATGGTGCTCGTCTCGGTCTTCGATTACGCGTGGCGGCCTTTCTTTCTCCGGCAGTACGCGACCGAAGGGGACCGCGCGAAGCCGCTCCTCTCTCGCGTCTTCACCTATACGGCGGCGCTCTCGCTCTTCGCGTTCCTCGCGCTCGCGTTCTTCCTTCCGTGGTTCGTCGGGATCCGGCTTCCGGTCGTCCACCGCTCGCTCTTGCGGAAGGACTACCTCTCCGGAGTCGGCGTGATCCCCGTCGTGCTCCTCGCCTACGTCTTCCAGATGTTCGCGACGAATTTCATCGCCGGGATCTACATCCGGGAGAAGACCAGCCGCCTGCCGATCGTCACCGGTCTCGGCGCGCTCGTCAACGTCGTGACGAACCTCTGGTGGGTGCCGATCTTCGGCATCCTCGGCGCGGCTTACGCCACGCTCGCCGCCTACGTCGTGATGGCCGCGGCGATGTTCCTCTTTTCGCAGCGCGCCTTCCCGATCCGGTACGAGCGGGGGAGGCTCGGCCGGCTCGCGCTCGTCTCGGCGGGCGTCTATGCCGCGGGGAAGTGGAGCGGAAGCCTCGCCGCGCAGGCCGCGCTGATCGTCACGGCGTTCGTCCTGCTGTGGCTCGGCGGCTTCTTCACGACCGAGGAAATCGCGTTTTTCCGGCGGATGTTCGGGCGTCCGGCGCCGGTTCCGGCGGAAGGGCCCGTCGTCGCGGAAGAAAAGGACCGGTAGAGCCTCGCTCGCGCAGCCACCGGATCGCGGGACTGATGCCGCGATGGGGAGTCGCGGGGCCTGGCGCGCCGGCGCCCTCTCGGCCCGGCCGGCGCGGGCTGCGGAGGGGTTACAGGCCGGTGCGCGGCGGCTGGCTCCGAGAGGGACGCCGGCGCGCCACCCGCGTCCCGGATCGGACTCCGCTTCGCAATCGGGCGGCAGACGCTCGCTCGGGAGGAGGCGGCGCGTCGCGCCGCTGAGGTGACCGGATCACAACTGATAGGTTCTCGGCGGCCGCGGGTGCGGCGGAGCGCTGACCATCCGGATCGGGACCGGCGTGAACGACAGCGCAAAGACGAGAAGGCAGACGAGCGCGAGCACGAGGCGTTTCGGGTCGAGCCGCTCGGCCGGGTCCGCCGTCGGAGGATGCGCGATTCCCATCAGCAGAACGATGAGCACCCACAGGATCCATCCCGGCCAGAGGAAGGCGAGGCCGATGAGCACGGCGAAGAGCGCGAAGCCGATCGTCCGCTGCGCTCTTCCGGCCGCCGCGTAGAGGATGTGGCCGCCGTCGAGCTGCGCCAGCGGCAGGAGGTTCAGCGCCGTCACGAAGAGGCCGAACCAGCCCGCGAATCCCAGCGGCGAGAGGGCGAGCTCAGCGCCCGGCGGCATTCCGGGGTGGACGAGACGCTCGACCAGGCGGAAAAACAGAGGCTCGCCGAAATCGAGGTAGTCGCCTGAGGGGACCGCCGTCGTCACGCGGGAGATCGCGATGCCCCACACGGCGATCGGCACCGCCACGGCGAATCCCGCGAGCGGCCCGGCCGCGCCGACGTCGAAGAGCGTCTTCCTCGAGGTGATCGGCGCGCGGATCTTGATGACCGCGCCGAACGTGCCGACGCCGATCGGAGCGGGAATGAAGTACGGGTAGGTCGCGGGAAGCCCGTACCGCCGGCAGGCGATCATGTGACCGAGCTCGTGGATTCCGAGGATCGCGAGCAAAGGCACCGAGAACGAGGCGCCGATCCGCCACATCGCGGGATCGATGAGGCTTTCGGAGAGCGGACGGTCCGAGAAGATTCCCCATGAGCTGCCGAAAGGCACGATCGTCGTCGTGAGTGCGGTGATGCCGAGAAGCAGGAGGTGAAAGGCGGGAGTGGTCGGGAGCGAAAGCCGCCGCCGGCCCGTAAGGAACCTCATCGGATCGGAGCGGCGGGCCGGATCAGGAGGAAGCGGTGGGCGCGGAGTCGTCGCGCATGTCACGCAGCTCCTTGCCCGGCTTGAAGCGGATCGTGTTGCCCGGAGGGATCGCGACCTCGACTCCCGTCTTCGGGTTGCGGCCGATGCCGCGCTTTCGGCGCTTCACTTCGAAAACTCCGAATCCTCGGAGCTCGATCCGGTCGCCCGCTCCGAGCGCCTGCCGGAGCGCGTCGATGACCGTCTCCACGGCGGTGATCGCTTTCGGCCGCGGGATCGACGCTTCCTCGAAAAGACGGTCCACGATATCCGCTTTGATCATCGGTCAAGCCCTCATGGAGTTTCCGGATATCTTGAGTGTAATCAAGTCCTTTCGGCCGGTCAAGCCGACTCGGCCCGCCCCCGCTGCTGAAGAATGAGGGCGGCGAAGCCCTCCGCCATCGAAGCGGCCAGCGCGGCGAGGTCCTCCGTGCCCGCGGGGAGCTCGGCCAGGATGAATGCCACGACCCGGTTCTTCAGAAAAACGGGGTAAACCGCGCTCCGGCCGGGGCGCCTCCCCAGACCCTCGAGCAGCGCCTCGTGAGACGGGAGGTCGGGAAGCAGCCCCACGTAGGGCGTTCCGGAGAGCTTGACGTTCAAGAAGATGGAGGGCTCGGTGAAGGGGATGCGGATCGAACGAAGCGCGCTCCGGGACACCCCCTCGCCCCGTGCGTGCCATCCGATGACGTCGTCCTTGCGGGCGATCAAGAGCGCCACGAGCGGGCTCGGGCCGGCGAGGCGGTCGAGGACGGCCTCGGCGATGTCGTCGCGCGCCTGGGCGGAAAGGATCCTTTCACGGGCCTGGCCGAGCGAGATTGCGGCGGGAGGCGCCGGAGCCGTCTCCGGCGCGGCTTTCGCCGTGACTTCCTTCTTTCTTCCCGGTTTCGGCCGGCCCGTCGGCACGGCGGGGGCCGGCGCATGGATCTCCGGTGTTTCCCGAGGCGGCATCGAAGGGGCGGCCGGGGTTGCCGCTGCCGGCGCGGCGCCGGCGGGCGCCCGCGGGGCTTCGGCAGTCGGAGGCGGCGCGGGAGACGCCGGGGGCGCGGACGGGACGGCCGCCTCCTCCTCGAGCTCCTCGATCGAGAATTCGAGCTCCCCGGTCGGCGTCGGGGTCGTCGGGCGCACGAACGGCGCCGCCGGCCGCCAGGTCGCGATCTCGATCTCGTCGGAGACCTCGCGCGTGATCTTCCAGACGTCCGAGGTCCGGCCGGGCACGGGCGTCAGGTCGGCCAAGGGACCCGTCCGTTCTCCTCGAAGGTCGGGCGGGGGAGGCGGCGGCGCGGCCGGCGTCGAGGGGGGCCGGATGCCTCTCTCGAGCCGTTCCGAGAGCACCCGGAAGCGCGCCGACCGCCGCTCGCCGTAGAAGCGCTCGAGCGCCTCGGCGACGCGGAACTCTGCCGTCACCCACGGCTCGATCCGCTTGCCGGTCACCAACGCGAGCTCGTCTTCGGCCGCGAGGTCGTTCGGGTCCCGCATCGCGACCCGCAGGACGCGTCCTTCGTGCTCGAAAGGGATCGCGAGCGCGCGGATCGCGATCCGCGCCGGAACGAGCGTGACGACGTCGCGCGACGCGTTCTTCACGCGGTTCCAGTGCGCGTAGTTTCGCCCGGTCGTCTTCGCGAGCGCGCGGGCCAGCGTCTCCTCCGTCACGAGCCCCTGCTCGAGCAGGATCGTGCCGAGGCGTCCGCCGGTCGATCGCTGGAGCATCAGCGCGCGGTTGAGCGCTCCCGCCGACAGCGCGCCGATCGACAAAAGAGTTTCCCCGAGCTTCGACATTCTTTTCATTATCTCGGAAGCCGCCGCACGACGGAAGCGGAAGAAGCGCGCGATCCTGCGTGTTATTCTGGGCGAATGAGGGCGAAATGGCTGCTGTTGCTGGTCCTCGGGGCGGGAGCGGCGCCGGTTTTCGCGGCGGAGGACCCCGTCATCGCCATCCGCGAGACCTTCCTGTCGGCGAAAATGGCGGAGGCCGAGGGCAAGTTCGAGCAGGCCCTCGGCGACTTCCGCAAGGCGGCCACGCTCGCGCCCGACGACCCGGTGGTCCATTTCGAGCTCGCGGTCCTCCTCCAGCAGATGGGCGTCGACGACGAGGCGCGCAAGGAAGCCGGACGCGCCGCCGAGCTCGACCCCTCGTTCGAATCCGCCTGGCGCCTGGCGGGGGCGATCGATCTCGCCGCCGCCGACAAGGACCCCTCGCGGGTCCCGTCCGCGGTCGCCGCTCTCGAGAAAGCGCACCGGCTCGCTCCCCAGAATCCCGGGACCGCCGCCGCGCTCGCGCGGGCCCATCTCCTCTCCGGCCGCCCGGATCTCGCGCGTGCGGCGCTCGACGACGTCCCCGGGCTCGCCGACAACCCCGCCGCGATCAAGGTGCGCGCGCAAGCCGACGACAAGCGCGGCGCCGACGGGCAAGCGCGCCAGGATTACGATCGGTGGCTCGCCTCGGACCCGACGGACCGGGATGCGCTGACCTCGTCGATCGAGTTCTGGGAGTCGCAGCGCGACTTCGGCCGGGCGGTCGACCTCCTGCGCCAGCTTCGCCGCGCGGAGGCCGACAACACGCCGGTCGCCGACCGGATCGCCCTCGACCTGCTCCGGGGAGGCCGGTTCGCGGAGGCGGAGAAGGAGGCTCGCGCGCTCGTCGCCGCGCGTCCCGAGGACCGGGGGGCTCGCCGGACGCTCGCCGCCGCGCTCGACATTCAGGGGCGTTCCGAGGAGTCCGTGGAAATGCTTCGGAAGCTGATCGACGAGGACCCGGACGACCCGACCGCGGCCGTAACGCTCGCGTACCAGCTCTCCGGCGACGGAAAAGGTCCCGAGGCGATCGCCGTCCTCCAGAAATTCGTCGACCGGCTCGGCGTCCCCCCCTCGAAGCCGGAGCTCTCGCGCGAGGTGCGCTCCGAGATCGCGGGGCTCCTCTACGGCGATCGCCGTTTCGACGAGGCGAAGAAGATCGCCGCGGAGACCGCGGTCGGCAAGGACGGCGTCGCCGATCGTTCCCTCGGAGTGCTTCTCGAGCGCGCGCGCGACGAGAACCGGCCCGCCGACGGGCTCGCGTGGGCGAAGAAGGCCGCCGACGCCGAACCCGGGAATCCCGACTGGAAGGGCGCCGTCGCGGAATTCGAGATCCGAACCGGCGCGCGCGCCGAGGGGGAGAAGACGCTCGCCGACCTCGCCCGGTCCGGGATCGCCGGCGAGGTTCTCGCCGCCGCCGACGCCCGGGAGCGCCTCAAGGACTTCGCGGCGTCCGCGCAGATCGCCGCCGACGGCGTGAAGAGGTTCGAAGGGAACCTCGACCTGATGTTCCGGCTCGGCTCCGCGCTCGAGCGGACCGGGAAGATCGACGAGGCGGGAGCCGTCTTCGAGGAGATCCTGAAGACCCGCCCGGACGACGCGAACACGCTCAACTACCTCGGGTACATGTACGCCGACAAGGGCATCCGGCTCGCCGAGGCGCGCCGGATGCTCGAGCGAGCGGTCGCGCTGGACCCGCAGAACGGCGCGTTTCTCGACTCGCTCGGCTGGGTCTGCTTCCGAATGAACGACCTCCGCGAGGCGGAGAAATTCCTCTCGAAGGCGGCGCAGAAGATCCCCGCCGACGCGACGGTGCAGGAGCACCTCGGCGACCTGGAAGCGCGCCGCGGGCAGATGGCGGAAGCGGTGGTCCACTGGAAGCGGTCGCTGACGCTCTCGCCCGACGAGCCCGAGAAGATCGCGAAGAAGATCCACGATTCGGGTGCGACGCCCTGATCGGCGCCGTGCCCGCTGCCGCGGGACCGGTGCCGCGCTCGCGGTGGGTCTCGCCGTCGCCGCGGCGGGGTGCGCGACCCGCCTTTCGCGCCGTCCCGCGACGGCCGCCGAAACGGCCGCGATCGTCGCGCGCTGGGAAACCTTCCGGCAGGCGGTTCTCGCGCGTCCTGCGGCCGAGCTCTTCTACGACGCCCGGGCGCGGCGAAGCATCTTCTCGACGAGCGGCGTGGCCGCCGTCCGCGACGATCCCGGGCGATCTCTGACGGTCGTCCTCGAGGGGCCGGCGGGTCTTGCGCTGGCGCGAGCCTCCTGGGACGGAGCCCGGACGGTCGTGCGCCGCGCCGGGGATCCGCGAGACGACCGGGAGTTCGAAGGAGACGCGCCGCTCACGCCGCTCGGGATTCCGCTCTCGGCGCCGTCGCTCTCGCTCCTCCTCTTCGGGCTTCCCGACGCTTCGCCCCCCGAGAGCGTCGAGCTCGCCGGGGCCACGCCGTGGCTCTCGTGGAGAGGAGGGGCGTTGTCGTGCGAGCTCGACCCGTCGGGCCGCGCCCGCCGCGTCGTGTCCCTCGACGGGAGGCGCAGAGTCGAGATTCGCTTTCCCGAGTGGAGCGGCGGGATCCCGTCGCGAATCCGGATCGACGCGGCCCACGGAGGGCGCGCGGATCTCGCCCTCCGGGGGGACGCGGGAGGCGGGACGTGACGCTCCGGGCGGAGGCCTTCGCCAAGACCAACTTCCGTCTCGAGGTGATCGGCCGCCGGAGGGACGGTTTCCACGAGATCGACACGATCTTCCAGACCATCGACCTCACGGACGGGATCGAGGTCTCGGGGGCGCCCGAAGCGGTGACGCTCGAATGCTCCGACCCGGCGATCCCGTCGGACGCGCGGAACCTCGTCGTCCGCGCCGCGGAGATCCTGCGATCGGAATTCGGCATCCGGAGCGGCGCGCGGATTCGCCTCGAAAAGAGGATACCGGCGGGGGCGGGTCTGGGAGGAGGCTCATCCGACGCGGCGATCACGCTCATCCTCCTGTCGCGCCTCTGGAAGGCCGACGCCGATCTGCCGGCGCTCGCGGCGCTCGGCGCGACCATCGGGAGCGACGTGCCCTTCTTCTTCACCGGGGGCACGGCGCGAGGCCGCGGCCGCGGGGAGATCGTCGAGCCGCTCGCCGACGCCCCCTCGCGCGCTCTCGTCGTGCTCGTTCCGCCGTTCCCGATATCGACCGCGGAGGTCTATTCGCGATGGCGTCCCGGGACGCCGGCGACGCCTCCCGGATCCGTGTTCGGGATAAACAGCTTGGCATCGACTGTGCTTGCGATGAACCCCGAGATGGATCGTTACCGGAAAGCGTTGGCACGCTGGTACCCGGACTGTCAGATCTCGGGATCGGGTTCCTCCCTCGTGGCATGGGCAGGGGAAGGGAACGCCGGCGCGGCGAACGAGCTCGCGGCGGAGGTCCCCGGCGCGCGCGTCCTCCGGACACGGACCGTCTCGCGAAGCGAATATCAGAGGCGGTCAACGTTGCAGCTCTCCGGGAGGTAGCGCCGTGGACATCACGGAAATCAAGGTGCATCCGGTGGATCAGGACAAGCTCAAGGCCTACGTCTCCATCGTTCTCGACGACTGTTTCCTCGTTTCCGACATCAAGGTGATCGCCGGCCCGTCGGGACTGTTCGTCTCGATGCCGTCCAAGCGGAAGAAGACCGGCGAATTCAAGGACGTCGCCCATCCGCTCAATCGCGAGACCCGGCAGTGGATGGAGCAGAAGATCCTCGGCGAATACGACCGTGTGCTCAACGGGAAGGTGACGGAGACCGCTTCCGAGGAGGAGGTCCCGATCTGAATCGGGCAGCCTGGGCGATCGTCGCAGGCGCGCTCGCCCTTCGCGCGCCGGTTCGCCCGGCCGGTCCGCCGCTCCCCGCCCCCGGGCTCCGCCGGCCCGCGGCCGCCTCCTTCGTGTGGCCGCAGCTCGGTTTCGACGCGGTGCACAGCGGCGTCAATCCGTTCGAGCGGACGATCTCGCCCTCCAACGCCGGACGGCTCCGCGTCCGCTTCCGCGTCGATCTTCCCGCCGTCGCGGACGGCGCGCCCGCGTATCTCTCCGAGGCGTCGACTCCGGAGGGAGCGCGCGATCTGCTGTTCGTCACGACGAAGGCGGGACACCTCGCCGCGATCGACGCGGGAAACGGCGGCGGGGTGTGGACACGGCAGCCGGCCTCGGGACCGCGGTACACGACGTCGTCGCCCGCGATCGATCCGGGCCGGGCGTGGGTCTACTCGTACGGCCTCGACGGCTTCGTCCACCGGTTCCGGCCGGGCTCGGGCGAGGAGGACACCGGCGGCGCCTGGCCGCAGCTCGCGACCCGGAAGCCGGACGTGGAGAAGGGGTCCTCCGCGCTCGCGCTCGCGACCGACCGCGCGGGACGCTCGTTCCTCTATGCCGCCAACGGCGGTTATCCCGGCGACCAGGGGGACTACCAGGGACACGTGACCGCCATCGACCTCCAGACGGGCGCGCAGAAGGTGTTCAACGCCGCGTGCAGCGATCTCGCGATCCATTTCGACGAGAGCGGCAGCGCGTCGACGGACTGCGCGCACGTGCAGAACGCGATCTGGGCGAGGGCCGGCGCGGTGTACTCGGCCGCGACCGACCGCGTCTACGTCGCGACCGGCAACGGCGACTACGACGGGACCCAGAACTGGGGCGATTCCGTGCTGGCGCTCGCGCCCGACGCCGGCGCGCTCCTCGACAGCTACACGCCGGTCGAGTTCCAGCATCTCGAAGACGTCGACGCGGACCTCGGCAGCTCCGACATCGCGCTCTTTCGTCCGTCGACCGGAGAGGACCTCGGTGTCGAGGTCGGCAAGGACGGCGTGCTGCGCGTGCTGCGCCTCGCGGACCTCTCCGGCGCCGGGGAGCCGGGGCACACGGGCGGGGAGATCCAGAAGATCGGGGCGCCCGGCGGGGCCGGGGTGCTGACGATGGTCGCGAGCGTGCCCGACCCTTCGGGCGGGGAGCCGTGGATCTGCGTGGCGAACAACGCCGGGATCTCGGGCTATCAGTGGGACGCCGGCGCCCGGCAACTCGTCGTCCGCTGGACGAAGACGCCCGGAGGAACCTCGCCGGCGTTCGCCGGCGGGCTGCTGTTCGTCGCGAGCCCGCGTCTCCTGCGGGCGCTCGACCTCTCGACGGGAGAAACGGTCTGGAGCGACGCGGGGATCGGCGGCATCCACTGGCAGAGCCCGATCGTGGCGAAAGGGAACGTGTATATCGAGGACGAGGGCGGGTTCCTGACGGCATATTCGCTGGATGGGAGATGAGTGTCGCGGCGATGCATGAAAACGCGCATGTCGCAGGGCGGCGCCGCTGACACGAGCGCGTGTGTTAGTTTCGGGTCATGGCCGAAACGAAGATCCTGATCCGCAAGAACGGCCCCATCCGGGTGGAAGGGGAAAACATTCTGATCGTGGACGCGGAAGGCCGGCGGTTCGGCCTGGGCGGGCGGACGGCAATTTCCCTTTGCCGTTGCGGACGCTCGGCGAACAAGCCCTTCTGCGATTCGACGCACGGCAAGGTCGGCTTCGAATCGGAATGTCCGGCGCGCGATCTCCCGCCTCCGGCGCCGAAGGCGTAGCGCAACCGGTGGCGCAGCTTTGCCGGGACCCGGTGCTCATCGCACCGCGGAGAGCGTTCGCGGAAGCGTCTCCAGCGCTGAGCGCGCCGATCCCCCTCCGCTCTCCAAGCTGCGACAATGCGGCCATCAACGATGGAGGGGTGCGCGGGCCTCGTCGCGGCGCGACGAAGTCTCGCGCGATCGCTGCGCGAGACGACTTGCGCCGCGGGAGCGGAAGCGAAGGCGAGGGGGTGGCGGCTCCGCGGTCGAGTCGCTTGTTCGACGAGCCGCGGAGCCGTCACGTGCTCCCGTTCCCCGAGCCCGCTTCCGCGACGGAATGGCACGGCCTTCGCTAGATTTGCCCCGCAGGAGAGACAGAGATGCGAAATCGACGGCTTACGGTCTTGATGGTTTTCGGGCTCGTCCTCGGGATCGCGGGGGCGCTCCCGGCGGCGGCGACCCTCGACGACGCGGTGACGAACCTCAAGGTGCGGACGGCGCTCCTCGAGAAGTTCGGGACCGACGCGCTCGGGATCAAGATCGACGTGAACGGAGCGAACGTCGTCCTCTCCGGCGCGGTGGACGAGAAGGCGACGCAGGCGGGGGCGAAGGCGGTCGCGGCGGGAGTCAAGGGAGTGGGCAGCGTCGACGACCGGATCGCCCTCGGGAACGGTCCGGCGACGAGGACGAGAACGGCGACCCGGAAAGCGAAGAGGAACCTGGACGATTCGCTGCTCGAGGCGCGCGTCAAGGGTCGGCTCTTCGAGCAGGTCGGCGAGAACGCGTTCAAGATCGAGGTCCACGCCTCGGGCGGCATCGTCACGCTCCGCGGGAGCCTTCCGACGGCCGCCATCCACGCGACCGCGCTCGACACGGCGAAGGGAACCAAGGGCGTGGCGCGCGTGATCGATCGGACGAACGGGCCGAAGTAGCCGGCCCCTTCAGAGCAGGTCGATCACCTCTCCGCTCCGCGCCGAGACGACGCAGGCGCGCGCGGCGGGAATCCCCAGCAGCCGAAGCGCGGTCGCGTACTCCCGGAGCTGGGGCCGGTAGGCTTCGAAGTGCTCCCGGAGGGCGTCCTTTCCGCGGAGGCCGTCGATGCGATCCGTCTTGTAGTCGACGATCGTCCACCCTTCGGCTCTTTCGACGAGCAGGTCGATCTTCCCCTCGACGAGCGCCCCGTCGTCCGGGGAGCGGAAGAGGATCGGGAACTCGGCGATGCGCCGCGCGGGCGCCGAGAGCGGTGCCGACCGCAGGAGCGTTTCGACCATCTCCCGGATCTCGCGGCGGCGCCCCTCTCCGAGCTCCCATTCTGCGGCGGCGCTCGCGACGGCGGCGCCCGCCTCCCCGCCCCGCACGACGATTTCCATCGCCCGGTGCACGGCGCAGCCGACGCGGGCCGCGACGGACGGCTCGTCGGCGGGGAGGTTCTCGTACGCGGGGCGGTCTTCCGATCCGGCGTGCGTCCCGCCGGCGCGCCGCAGGAGCGCCGAGCGGGTGAGGGCGAGCCGGTCCGGCCGCGCGGCGATTTCTTCGATCTCGCGCCGCAGCCGCTCGGCCGCAGCGGGATCCTCCTTCCGCCGGCGCGGCGCGCGGCGGCGCGGCGGCGGGTACGCCGCGCGCCGGTCCACGAGGCCCTCGAGCGGTCCGGAGAGAGCGATCGGGCCGAGCAGCGGAAGCGACGTCCGGTCGAAGGGGTCGTTGACCCCCTTCTTCGATTCGGTGACGTTTCTCCAGCGCGACAGGACGAACCAGTCCCGCGCGCGCGTCGCCGCGACGTAGAGGAGCCTCCGGATCTCGGCCTTCTCGCGTTCCTCGTCCGCGGTCTGGAGGAGGTCGAAATCCGGGCTCGCGAGCGTCTGCTTCCCGCGCTTGATCGAGGCGCCCCACTCGCCCTCGCGCATGGGCACGAGCAGGCCGTCCGACCCCGCGTGACCGGTGCTTCCGAAGCCCGCGAGCACGACGACCGGGAACTCGAGTCCTTTCGCCTTGTGGACGGTCAGGATCCGGACCGCGTCCGGCGATTCCTCGAAGGCCCGCGGCTCGGAGAGATCCGCCCGGCCGATCGAGAGCAGCCCGCGCACGACCTCTCCGAACGACGAGGCGGCCCCCTCGAGCCCCCGCGCGAGGCTGACCAGCTGGTGGAGGTTCGCGCCGGCCTGCAGCCCGCCCACGGGCCGGGCCCGCGCCTTGACGGGGGCGCCCGTCGCGGCGAAGAGGTCGAGGATCGTCTCCGACGCCGGCCGCTCGTCGCGCGCTCGATGCAGGCGCGCGAAGAGGTCGAGCGCCTCGCGCAGCGCTCCGGAGGACAGACCCGCCCGGCGGTAATCGAAGGCGGCCCCGCCTTCGCGCGCGAGGAACAGCTCCTCGTCGGAAATCGCGAAGAGGAAGGACTTCAGGGCCGCGTAGAGGGCGATCGCGTCATGGGGATTGTCGATCGCGCGGAGCGCCGCGAGCGCCGCGGCGGGCTCTTCGCGCCGGAAGAAATCGAGGCCTCCGTCGACGACCGCGTCGAGCCCGGCGCCCGTGATCGCCTCCTGGATGAGCCCGATACCGTCGTTGGCGCGGACGAGGACGGCCACGTCGCCCGCCCGCGCCGGCCGCCCGTCGTCTCCGGCGGGAAGAGATCCCCCGCCGATCGCGCCGGCGAGAAACGCGGCGATCGCCTGCGCTTCGGCGGCCCGCCACTTCTCCTCGTCCGCGCGCCATTCCGGAGGCGGGTCGAGGTAGACGATCCGCTTCTCCTTCGGCGAGGGCCGGACGCCCCACGGCTCGACGCGCGAATAGGAGGCCTCGAACGGCCGGACCGGCGGGGCCATCGCCTCGCCGAATACGGCGTTGACCCATTCGAGGATCGGCGCGACGCTTCGGCGATTCGCGACGAAGGTTTCCCGGTCGCGGCCCATCAGGTTGCGGACGAGCGTGTAGGTCTCGAGATCGGCCCGGCGGAATCGGTAGATCGACTGCTTCGGGTCGCCCACGAGGAGGAGCCGGCCCGGCTCCGGCGCGAGCCGCGTCCACGCCTCTCCGCCTCCTTCGGCGTGGGCGAGCCGCAGGACGATCTCCATCTGGATCGGATCGGTGTCCTGGAACTCGTCGACGACGATCAGGGCGTATCGGTCGCGGAAATGGCTTCGCGCGGCCCCGGAGCACCGCAGGAGATGCCGGGCGGCCAGCAGGAGGTCGTCGAAATCGAGGAGGCTCTCGCGGCGCTTCCGGCGCGCGACCGCGTCGAGAAAGCCCCCCGGCTCCAGGGCCAGGCGGCGCAGCAGGTCGACGAGCATCGGCTCGTCGCGGACGGAGGCGAGGCGCTTGACGAACGGGTCGTACGCGTCGTCGCGCCATTGGGCGACTTCCGAGACCGACCGCGTTCCGGCGAAGGTGATCTTCGGCGCGGCCTCGCCGGCCGCGGCGAGGCCTTCGAAGTCCGCGGGCAGGGCTTCGATCCATTCCCGCACCCGGACGAGCGTTTCCGCCACGCGGTGGCCCGCATCGCGCGCGATCGCGAGGAGCGCGTCGACGCGCGGCAACCACTCGCGCGCCCGCGCCGCGATCCGGCCCGCGTCGGCGGCGGGAAGCCGCGCGTCCTGCACCCGGGAGCGCTTGTCGTAGAGGTCGGCGGCGAGGGTCGCGATCGTCGTCTCCTCGTCGCCGCCCACGAGCTTCAATCCGCGGCGGAGCGCCGTTCCGAGCGCCCCGTCGGGACGCTCCGCGACCTCCGCCCGCCACCACTCTTCCCAGACCGCGCGGGCGAGCGCGGCGGAGGCCTCCGGCAGGAGCATGCGAAACGCCGGAACCAGCCCGGCTTCGATCGGCCGCTCGCGGAGGAGAGAGGCGCAGAAGGCGTGGATGGTCCCGACCTGAGCGCGATCGATTTCCTCGAGGCTCAAGCGCGCGGCGGCGCGGGCGGCGCCGGTTTCCCCGGGCGAAGCTTCGATCTCCGCGAGCCGGCGGCGAAGCCGGTCCTGCAGCTCGCCGGCCGCTTTTTCGGTGAACGTCACCGCGGCGACGCGTGTGAGCGGAAGGCGGGGAGTCCGCCGCACGCAAACCTCGACGATCGCTTCGATGATCGCGTGCGTCTTGCCGGTGCCGGCCGACGCCTCGACGAGGAGGGACCGGTCCCTCCCCGAGACGGCGCGGGCGCGGGCCGCGTGGTCGGCCGGGCCGCTCACGGCAGCCTCCGGAGCGCGAGAAGCGCGCGGACCGCGGGATCGGGGTCGTCGTCCTTGGCCGCGAACCGGACCTTGTGTCCGGGACCGCAGACGTCGGCGCACTCGCACACCCCGCAGGGATCCTTCCGGAGGCGGGCGGCGGTTCGGGGAACGAAGGTCCCCGATGCGACCGCCGCTTCCATTCCGGCGAGGAAGGAGCGGAGGGCGGCGATCGCCTCCTCCGTTTCCTCCGGAGAGAAGGAAACGGATTCGACGGCGGGTCCCGAGCTTCCGCCGTGCAGGACGAGGTATTCGGAAGCGACCTCGCCGCCCACCGCGAGGGCATAAACCGGGAGCTGAACGGCTTCGCCGCCCACGATGCGCCCGCCCCCGCGAAACTCCTTCGCGAACCCCGGCGCCATCTTCACCTTGTAGTCGACGACGCGCGCGGGCCGCCCGCCGCGGTCCTCGTCGACGCGGTCGATCGAACCCTCGAAGCGAACCGGGAAAGCTCCCGCGTCGAGCACGAAGGGCTCGCCGCCCGCTCCGAGCGGGCGCTCCGCGGCGGCCGGACGCAGCGAGTTTCCGCGATCGGCCTCGAACGCGAGCCAGGCCCGGAGGAGCGCCTCGATGCGGTCCCGGGCGAGCTCGCGGACGAGCGCGGGCACGACCGGCGCGTTCTTCTCCTCGTGCCGCGCGAGCGCCTCCTCGGAGACGCGGGCGGCGAGCGCGACGACCTCGGCCGGGAGCGGCGGCCAGTCGCGCGAGGCGGCGACGAGCCGGCGTGCGGCGTCGTGGAACGTGTTGCCGAGCGAGAGCGGATCGAGCTCGGCGGCGCGGTCGGCCTCGTCCCACTCCCGCATTCCCTGGACGCTCCGGAGGAAGTATCGGTAGGGGCAGGTCGCGAACCACGCGACGCGCGATGCGGACAGGGAATCGAGCGCGCTCGGCCGGTGCCGCGCGAGCGCATCGCGGGCCGCGGGGCCGAGCCGGCCCTCGAAGGCCGTCCACACGGGCGCGTGGGCGAGGTCCTGCCGGACGAGCGCCCGCGCGAGCGGCGCGAAGACCGACGCGACCGTGGCGGCGCCCGAGCGCGCGAGCGCCCGGTCGAACGCCTCGGCCTCGGAGACGCTCGGCCCGAACGTCACGGGGACGCCCATCTCCACGGCCCGCGTCGCAACTCCGGCGCCCGGGGAAGCGGCGCGCTCGGCGTCGGCGAAGAAGGGTGAGGGAAGACAGTCGCGCGTCAGCGCCTCGTCGCGCCGCGAGGCGGTCAGGACGAGGATCTCCCTCGCGGATCCCGCCGCGATGCCGAAGAGCGCGCGCTCCTCCATGCCCCGGGCCTCCACCTTGAGCGGCACGGGCCGGCCCGTCTCGGCGGCGAGCGCGCGGCGCTCGGCGTCGAAAAGGAGGGGATCGGGGCGCCCCGGCGCGGGGAATTCCCGCTCGACGAGGTGGGCGACGATCGTCATCGCGAAGGTCAGCCCGCGTGCGGCCATCGCCGATCCGATGAACACGCCGTCGACGCCGAGCCGGCCGGACGCCTGGCGCTGCTCCTCCAGGGCGCCGAAGAAAACGTGCGCCGCCGAACCGCGCTCGACGGCGCCTCCGAGCGGCCCGAGGGCGCCGACCGCTTCCGCCGCGGAGACCAGCGGCGCCGGGACGGCCTCCGGAGCGAAGAGCGCTTCGAGACGCCGCGCGATCTCGGCCGACCATGCGGTCCATTCGAGCGGCGCCCTCGGCCACTCCCGCGCGGATGCGACCAGCCGGTTGCACTCGGCCGCGAACGATCGGGCCGCCCGTCCTTCCGTTTCGGAGCGGGGCGCTTCCGCGAGCCGGCGGAGCCGCTCGGTCCAGTCGGCGGCGCCGCGGACGATGCCCGCGCGGCGTGCGAGGTCGCGCGCCGACTCGGGGGAATCGACGACCCCGGCGCTTCGGAAGAGATCGAAGAGGTCGAGGACGTCCTCGCGCGGAAATTCGCGCTCCTCGAGGTCCCACCAGATCCGGACGGCGCGGCCGAGGGGGGATGAGGCGGCCGACTCGGCCGAGAGCTCGAAATTCGGGATCCCCACGCGCGCGAGCTCCCGCGAGAGCGCGCCGGACCATGCGCTCGATTCGCGGACGACGACGCCGATGGCGTGCAGCGGAACGCCGGCCTCGGCCGCCATCAGGATCTCGCGCGCGATCTCGGTCCGTTCTCCGGCCGCACCCGCGGCGGACACGAGCCGCACGGCGTTCCCGGAAGGAACGGGCGCGTCGGGGTCGCCGCCGAGGCGGCGGACGAAGTCGTCGAGCGGATCGTCGGGCGCGGCGACGGTCTCGAGGGGGGCCGGGAGCCGCTCCTCGGCCCATCGGAGAAACGGATCCGCGAACTCGCCGTACCGTCCCGGCGGACGGGGAACGAACGCCGCGACGGGCCGCCGCCGCGCCGCCGCCGCGAGGAACTCCTTCTGGAGGCCGGTCGCATCGTAGAAGCCATAGAGCAGGAGCGGTTCCGCGGCGGCGTCGCGCGAGGCCGCCGAGCGCCGGAACGTCGTCGCCCTCGTCTCCCGGCCCGCGTTCCCCCGATCGAGCTCCTCGTAGAGCCGCGCGAGGGCGCCCAGCAGGAGCCGGCGCTCGGCCGAGAGCGCTCCCTTCTGGACGAACGCGCGGAATGCCTTCGGGGCGACGCCGGCGTCCGCGAGATCGCGGAGGGTCGCCTCGATCGACGGGACGAGCTCGGGCCTCCCCGCGAGGTCGCCGAAGACCCGCGACTCCGGAAGGCGCGCGAGAGCGGACGAGATCAGCGCGAATTCGCCGAAAGGCGGGAGCGGGGGATCGCCCGGCCCCGCGACCTGCGCCGCGAACGCCTCGAGCGTCGAGAAGGAGAGCCCGCCGTGGGCGGGGGAAAGACCCCGAACCTCGCGCCACTCGACGTAGCGCCGCCGCAGATTCACCCCGAGGAGGTTCGACGCCGCGACGATCGTGACGGGGCGGAGAGGATCGCCCTCCTGGAGCCCGGCGATCTCCTCGAAGAGGCGCGGTTCGAGAGCCGGGAAGGACCCGAAGAAGACGCGATGACCCGTCGCGCGCGATGACCCCGTCAAGATCCCGTCAGTCTATCGCGCCGTCTCCTTCCGCCGCCTCCTTTCGTGTACGATGTCCGTTTCTTCGGGGAGGGAGATTGGCCCAGCAGTACATCTTCACGATGCAGAACCTGCGGAAGGTGGTCCCGCCGCACAAGGAGATCCTTCGCGGCGTATGGCTCTCCTTCTATCCGGGCGCGAAGATCGGCGTCCTCGGCTTGAACGGCGCCGGAAAGTCCACGGTGCTCCGCATCATGGCGGGCGAAGACTCGGAGTTCCAGGGCGAGGCGTATCCGGCCGAGGGGACGCGGATCGGCTATCTCCCGCAGGACCCGAAGCTCGATCCTTCCAAAGACGTCCTCGGAAACGTCGAGATGGGCGTGGCCCCGATTCGCGCGCTGCTCTCCCGCTTCGACGAATTGAACGAGAAGCTCGGGTCCGCGCTCTCGGACGCGGAGATGGAAAAGGTCATGGCCGAGCACGGGAAGGTGCAGGACGCGATCGACGCCGCCGGCGGCTGGGACCTCGACAAGACGCTCGAGCTCGCGATGGACGCGCTTCGCTGCCCGCCTCCGGACGCGGACGTGACGAAGATCTCGGGCGGCGAGAAGCGCCGCGTCGCGCTGTGCAAGGTGCTCCTCGAAAAGCCCGACATGCTGCTTCTCGACGAGCCGACGAACCACCTCGACGCCGAGTCGGTCGCGTGGCTCGAGCGGCATCTGGCGGAGTTTCCGGGCACCGTCGTCGCGGTGACCCATGACCGCTACTTTCTCGACAACGTCGCGCAGTGGATCCTCGAGCTCGACCGCGGGGCCGGAATTCCGTGGAAGGGAAACTACTCCTCCTGGCTCGAGCAGAAGGAGGCGCGCCTGGCGACCGAGGAGAAGCAGGAATCGGCCAAGCGCCGGGCGCTCCAGCGGGAGCTCGAGTGGGTGCGAATGTCGCCGAGGGCGCGGCATGCCAAGAGCAAGGCGCGGCTCGAGAAGTACGAATCGCTCTTGAACGAGCAGGGACCCGACGCCCGGAACGAGACGCAGGAGATCTATATCCCGCCCGGGCCGCGCCTGGGCGACGTCGTCGTGCGCGCCGAACACGTGCGCAAGAGCTACGGCGACCGCGTGCTGATGGACGACCTGAACTTCGACCTCCCGCGCGGCGGGATCGTCGGGGTCATCGGTCCCAACGGCGCCGGGAAGACGACGCTCTTCCGCATGATCATGGGGGAGGAGAAGCCCGACGCCGGAAAGCTCACGGTCGGCGACACGGTCGTCGCTTCTTACGTCGACCAGAACCGCGAGCGACCGGACGCCGGGAAGACCGTCCACGACGAGCTCTCTCAGGGGCAGGACCTCGTCGCGCTCGGGAAGCGCACGATCCCGTCGCGCGCCTACTGCGCGATGTTCAACTTCAAGGGCGCGGACCAGCAGAAGAAGGTCGCCGACCTCTCGGGCGGCGAGATGAACCGCCTGCATCTGGCGCGGACGCTGAAGAAGGGCGGGAACCTCCTTCTCCTCGACGAGCCGACCAACGACCTCGACGTCGAGACGCTCCGCGCTCTGGAAGAGGCCGTCCTCGGCTTCGGCGGCTGCGCGGTGATCATCTCGCACGACCGGTGGTTCCTCGACCGCGTCGCCACGCACATCCTCGCGTTCGAGGGCGATTCGCAGACGACGTGGTTCGAGGGGAACTTCGCCGACTACGAGGCGGACCGGAAGCGCCGGCTGGGCGCCGAGGCGGATCGGCCGCATCGCATCAAGTACAAGAAGCTCACCCGCGCGTAGCGCGGGTGAGCGGCAGGCGCGGACGATACGCGCCGTTATACGGGATCCGGCGAGCCCGCCGGCGGCTCGACGTACGTTTTTGTACGCCTTCACCGCCGGCCGGTCTCGCCGGACCCGTCTTCCAGCACGTCTCGCCGCGCCTCGTCGGCGAACCTTTCGAGAAGTCCCGTGGGCAAAGGGAATTGCTAGACCACACGACGCGGCATAATCGAAAGATGGCGGACACGTTCCTCTCCCGACTCCGATCCGGGCCGCCGCTCCTCCTCGACTCGGCGATGGGGAGCGAGCTCGAGCGGCGGGGGCTGGAGCTCGACGTGCCGCTCTGGTCCGCGCGGGCGCTCGTGGAGGCGCCGGAGCTCGTCGCCGAGATCCACCGCGAGAACGTCGAGGCGGGCGCGGGCCTCCTCACCGCGAACACGTTCCGGACCACCCGGACCGCCCTCGACGAGAGCGGAAACGCCGACCGCGCCGAAGAGCTGACGCGCCGGGCCGTGCGCCTGGCGCGGGAAGCGGCCGGGTCCGCCAAGGGGCCGGTGCTCGTCGCGGGCTCCGTCGCCCCGCTCTTCGACTGCTACCGGCCCGACCTCGTGCCCGAAGACGTGAGAGCGCTCGAAGAGGCGCACGCCGAGCTCGCGGGAGCGCTGGCGTCGGCCGGGGTCGACCTCCTGCTCCTCGAGACGTTCGGCACGCGCCGGGAAGTCCTCGCGGCGGCGCGGGCCGCCGCGAGGACGCCTCTTCCGTTCGCGGCTTGCGTCACGACCGACGGCGAAGGCCGCCTGCTCTCGGGAGAGGACCTGGCCGGGACCGCGGACGCGTTGTGGGACGCGGGCGCGGCGGCCGTGTGCGTCAACTGCGTGTCGAGCGGCCGGATCGGCGCCGACGTCGCCCGTCTGGCGGAAACGGCGGCCGGCCGCTCGTTCGGCGCCTACGCGAACATCCTTTCGGACGGAGATTCGCCCGCGCATTACGCGAATGGTGCCGGGGAATGGCTCGACCTCGGCGCCCGGATCGTCGGCGGCTGCTGCGGGACGACGCCGTCGCACACGGCCGCCCTGCGGGCAATGATCGACGCGCGCCGCGGCTGAACCGCTACAGCCTGTCCAGAATCGCCCTGGTGAAGGACTTCGTCCCGGCCGCGCCGCCGAGGTCCTTCGTCCGGATCCCGGCGGCGTACGTTCCTTCGAGGGCGCGCCGGATCCGCCCGGCGGCTTCCTGCTGGTCGAAGTGGTCGAGCATCATGATCGCGGAGACGAGGAGCGCGGTCGGATTGGCAAGGTCCTTCCCGGCGATGTCCGGGGCCGACCCGTGCACGGCCTCGAAGACGGCGTAGTCGAGGCCGAGATTCGCGCTCCCGACGACGCCGAGCCCCCCGACGAGCCCCGCGGCGAGGTCGGAGACGATGTCGCCGTAGAGGTTCTCGAGGAGCAGCACGTCGTAGGTCTCGGGCCTGAGCACGAGGTCCATGCAGAGCGCGTCGACGATCCTCTCGTCGGCCCGGATCTCCGTGTATTCGGCGGCGACGCGGCGAAAGCATTCGAGGAAGAGGCCGTCGGAGAGCTTCATGATGTTCGCCTTGTGGACGACCGTCACCCGGCGGCGGCCGTGCTTCAGGGCGTACTCGAAGGCGAAGCGCGCGATGCGCGTCGACGCCTTCTCCGTGATGATCTTCAGCGACTCGACGACGCCGGGGACGACGACGTGCTCGAGCCCGGCGTAGAGGTCCTCGGTGTTCTCCCGGACGATGACCAGGTCGACGCCGGTGAACCGCGTCGGGACGTTCGCGAAGTTCGAGACCGGGCGGAGGTTGGCGTAGAGGTCGAGGTTCTGGCGGAGGCGCACGTTGACGGACTTGAAGCCGCCGCCGACGGGGGTCGTCAGCGGCCCTTTCAGCGCGGTCCCGTTCTTGCGGATCGAGTCGAGGACCTCGGGAGGGAGAGGATCTCCCTGCGCGCGCTGCGATTCGAGCCCCGCGCTCACCTCCTCGAAGACGACCCGTGCGCCGGCCTTCTCGAAGATCGACAGCACCGCGTCGGTGACTTCGGGACCGACTCCGTCTCCGCGGAGGAGCGTGGCGACCCGGGGCGGTTCCGTCATCTAGGGCATTGTAGCCGGGGCCCCGGAATTCCGCGGGAGGATCATCTTGACGCGCTTGATCGCCGAGGGGGAGGCCTCGAGCACGACGTACTCCGCCTGCCGGCCGCGCAGCCGATCCCCCTTCCCGGGAACCCGGCCGAAGCGCTGGAGCAGGAGGCCGGCGACGGTCTCGTCGATCGCGTTCGGGTACTGCAGGCCGAAGCGGCTCTCGAGGTCGGCGAGCCGGAAGCTGCCGTCGAGGATGTAGGTTCGCTCGTCCAGTTTCGTGAACCCGGGCGCCTCCTCGTCGTACTCGTCCTGGATCGAGCCGAGGAGCGCCTCGATCGCATCCTCGATCGTCACGAGGCCGGCCGTGCCGCCGTACTCGTCGATCGCGATCGCCATGTGCTGCTTGCGCCGCCGCATCTCGCGAAACAGCGCGTCGAGGCTCTTGAATTCGGGAACGAGGAACGGCGGCGACGCGTACCGCGCGGGAGTGAACGACGCGATTTGGTCGGGGGTCAGGTCGAAGAGGTCCTTCGCCTTCAGGATTCCGACGACGTTGTCGAGGGAGTCGCGGTAGACGGGAATGCGGGAGAACATGTGCTGCGAGAAGAGATCGTGCGTCTCCGCATAGGACGCGGTCTCCGGGATCGCGACGATGCGGGGCCGGGGCACCATCACCTCCGACACGCGGCGGTCGCCGAACTCGAGCACGCGCACCATCCTCTCGCGCTCCTCCTTTTCGAGGAGTCCTTCGGCGTGCCCGATGTTGATCACCGCCTTCATCTCCTCCTCGGTCATCGCGGGCCGCGTCTGCGGGATGCCGAAGAGCGCGAGGACCCGGTTGACGACGAAGATCACGACCTTGGCGACGGGACTCACGATCCGGGTGAAAATCTCGAAGGGACGCGCGACGAGGAGGGACACGCGCGCCGGCGAGGCGGCGGCGAGGGACTTGGGCATCATCTCGCCCAGCGAGAAGAGGAGGATCGTCGAGACGACGACGGCGGCGGCGATGCCGACTTTCTCCCCGAAGAGGTTCTCGGCGGAGACGGTCGCGACCGCCGACGCGGCCGATGTCGCGAGGTTCTGGCCGATCAGGGCGGCGGAAAGGAGCCGGGCGGGGTGCTTCTTGAGCCGATCGACCGTCGCCGCGCCGCGGACCTTCCGTTCCCGCATGTGCTGCAGGTCGATGCGGCCCAGGGCCACGAGCGCGGTCTCGGACGCGGCGAAGAACGCCGAGAGGAGCAGGAAGAAGAAGAACAGCGCGAAGAAGAGCAGCAGAGACCCCGTCATGCCGCCGCCTCTTCCCGCAGCGAGAGCACGATCGGGGCGTCCGCCGGCGGCATCGACGCGGCGTCGAGCTCCGCGAGCGGCTGCCAGCGCCATTCGAGCTCGGCGTCGCCGGGCTCGCCGGCCGCCTCGCAGCGATAGGCGAGCATCAGGATCCGCTTCTCCGGGTAGGCGTGGTGCACGAACGCGTACGGCCGCAGCCGGCGGATCTCGACGCCGACCTCCTCGCGGACCTCGCGGACGAGGGCCTCCTCGGGCGTCTCTCCCTCCTCGACCTTGCCCCCGGGGAACTCCCACAGCCCCGCGAGGTGCTTTCCGGGCGGCCGCCGCGAGAGGAGGACCCGGTCGCCGCGCACGACGACCGCGGCGACGACCAGCACGAGCGGGAGCGGCGGCGCGGAGGCGGCCATCGGATCACGCGCTCTCGAGGGCGCGGATCGCTCGGCGGGCCTGCTCGGCGACGACCGGATGCGGCCCGCGCGCGAGCGGTTCGAGCGCCGGCAGCAGGGAGCGCAGGCCCCGTCCGGCCGCGGCGGCCGCCGCGTTGCGCCGCATGCCCGCGGCCCCCGCGCGCGCGAGCGGCGTGTCGCCGAAGCGGCGTTTCCATTCCGCGGCGCGGGCCGCGACGAGCTCCGTCAGGGTCGCGGGGCGGCGCTCGAGCACGCCCGTGTCGACGGCGGCGTTGTAGGGGCAGACCTCCTGGCAGACGTCGCAGCCGAAGACCCATCCGTTCATCTTCCGCACGATCTCGTCGGGAATCGTCCCGCGCTGCTCGATCGTCCAGTAGGAGAGGCAGCGCGCCGCGTCGACGACGCCGGGCCGCGGGAACGCGCCGGTCGGGCACGCGTCGAGGCAGCGCGTGCACGAGCCGCAGCGCTCGGCTTCCGGCGAGTCGAGCGGAAGGTCGAGGTCCGTCACGATCTCGCACAGGAGGAACCAGCTGCCGTCTTCCCGGTTCAGGATCATCCCGTTCTTGCCGACCCATCCGATCCCCGCGGCGGCGGCGAAGTCGCGCTCGGCGATCGGCGCGGAATCGACGCCGATCCGGGCGGAGAGATCCACTCCCGCGGCGCGCACCGCCTCGACGACCCGCTCGCACTTGCGGCGCAGGCTCCGGTGATAGTCCTCGCCGAGGGCGTACCGCGCGGTGCGCGAGCCGTCGGCCGCGGCCGGATCCGGGGACGGGTACGCGTGGCTCAGGACGACGACCGAGCGGGCGCCGGGCAGCAGGGAGCGGGCATCGGCGCGGAGGGCGCGCGACCGCTCGAGGTAACCCATCGACGCGTGAAACCCGGCGTCGAGCCAGCGGGCGAGCTCCGCGGCATGCGGGGCGGGACCCGCGGCGGCGACGCCGATCCGGAGGAATCCCTCGGCGCGGGCGGCGCGAGCGAAGATCGCCCGGAGCCGCCGCCGATCTTGCGCGCCGTCGGGCGCGGCGACGCTCGGCGGAGGCTCCAGCGAGGCCGTCATCACGTCGGCCGATGCTATCATCCGGGCGCATGCCGCGCGCCCGCTCGCTCGCGTTCTCGATCGCGGCGGGCGCGCTGCTCGCGTACCTCCTCTGGCGGATCTTCGCCCCTTTCATCGGTCCGATCGCGTGGGCCGCGGTGCTCGCGATCCTGTTCATGCCCGCGTACCGGCGGCTCCGGCGGCGGCTCCGCCGGCCCGACGTCGCGGCGCTCACCGCGACGGTGCTCACGATCCTCCTTGTCGTGATCCCGGGTGCCCTGCTCACCGCCGCGCTCCTCAAGCAGGGCACGCATCTCTACGCGCTCGTCTCCGACTACGTGAAGACCCACCGGATGAGCTCCGCGGAGGACGTGTTCCGGATCCCCGTCTTCCGGCGCGTCATCGAAAAGGTGTCCGGCTATTTCCCCGTCACGACCGCGGACGTTCAGGTCTGGCTCGAGACGGGGATGAAGACCATGGCCACGCGCACGGCGGCGGTCGCATCGAGCCTCGCGATCGGCTTCCTGGGCGTCGTCGCGTCCTTCTTCATCATGGCGTTCACGCTGTTCTTCTTCTTCCGGGACGGCGAGGAGATGTGGCGCCGCGTGATCGCCGCCATCCCGACGGAGCGCGAGAAGACGGCGGCGCTCGTCGCGCATCTCGATTCGGTCCTGCACGCGATCCTCGTCGGAACGCTCCTGACCGCGCTCGTCCAGGGGGCGCTCGGCGGCGTCGGCTTCGCCGTCCTCGGGCTCCCGTCCCCGGTCGTCTTCGGCGCGATCATGGCGTTCCTGTCGCTGCTCCCCGTCGGAGGGACGGCGATCGTCTGGGCGCCGGCCGGGATCATCCTCCTGGTGCAGGGACACTGGGGCCGGGGGATCGGGATCCTCGCGTGGGGATTGCTGATCGTCGGGCTCGCCGACAACTGGTTGAAGCCGATGATCATCTCGGGACGGTCAGAGATGAACACGCTTCCGGTGTTCTTCGGGGTGATGGGCGGTCTCGCGGCGTTCGGCTTCCTCGGCCTCTTCCTCGGCCCGATCGTCGTGGCGCTCGGGATCGCGGTGTGGGACACGGCCACGGCGCCCGTTCCCCCGCCGGAGGACGCTCGGTCGCGGGGCGCGTGACCGCTCCGTTGAAGCGCGCGCGAACCGTCGCGTATCATCGGACGACCCCATGACACGCGAAGACGAGGAGCGGCTTTCCGTCGAGCGGCTGGCCCAGGAGATCCGCCGCGGCGTGCGCGAGGCGGCGCCGCACGCTGACGACGACGGTCCGGCCGATTCGCCCGCGCTGCGCGCATGGGCCGGAGCGGAGCGCTATTTCGTCCCGTCCGTCGCGCCCGGCGCCGGGCTCGGGTTCGTGAAGCGCGCCGTCCTGCGGGTGCTCCGCATCGCGACGCGCTCCCAGGGAACCTTCAACGCGAAGCTCCTCGAGGGCGCGCGCGCCCTCGAACGCACGGTCGAGACGCTCCGGAGCGAGCTCGCGGAGGCCGAGCGCCGCCTCGCGCGCCAGAACGACGTGCTGCAGGCGCGCATGGCGGCGTGGGAGCGGCCTCCCTCGGCGGCCGTGCCGTCCGCGCCGGCGGTCGGTCCGGGCGCGCCGCCGATCCCGGAGGGTCTCTATGCCCGGTTCGAGGAGGAGTTCCGCGGGAGCGAGGACGCGATCCGGGACCGGCAGCAGGGCTACGTCGACTTCTTCCGCGCGGCTCCCGGTCCCGTCCTGGACTGCGGGTGCGGGCGCGGGGAGTTCGTCGCGCTGCTTTCCGCGTCCGGAATCTCCGCGCGCGGGGTCGACGCGAACCGCGTCGCCGTGACGATCGCGCAACGGAGCGGACTGCCGGTCGAGGCGGGAGACGCGTTCGAGCGCCTTCGCGGATCGCGGGGGAGCCTCGGGGGCGTGGCCGCTCTCCAGTTCGTCGAGCACCTCGACCCCGGCGCCGCGAGAGAGTTCCTGGGACTCGCGTTCGACGCGCTCGTCCCCGGCGGGCGGCTGCTCCTCGAGACGATCAACCCCGATTCGCTCTACGCGATGCGCGCGTACCGGCTCGACCCCACGCACCGCTGGCCGGCGCCCGCGGCGACCCTCTCGCTGCTGGCCCGCGACGCCGGTTTCGCCGAGAAGGAGGTCCGATTCCTCGCTCCGGTCCCGCCGGAGGAGGCGCTCGAAGAAACCGGGGAGAACGAGCGGAAGCTCAACCGCTGGCTCTTCGGCTTCCAGGACTACGCGCTCTTCGCCGAGCGCCCGCGGGCGTGAGCCGGCCGCGGGTCGTCGTTGCCGCGGTGCACACGCCGTTCCTCACGGGAGGCGCGGAGCGGCACGTCGAGCGGTTGACGGAGGAGCTCTGCGCGCACGGCGTCGACGCGGAGCTCGTCACGATGCCCCTGTTCGACCGCACCCACGCGGACCTCGTCAAGAGCGCGCTGGCGTGGCGGCTCGGGGAGTTCACGCGGTTCGCCGGCAACGACGTGGACGCCCTGATCACGACCCGCTTCCCGAGCTTCGTCGCGCGGCATCCGCGGAAGGTCGCCTGGGTGATCCACCAGCATCGTCCCGTCTACGACCAGTTCGCGACGGCGTACAGCGACTTCGAGACGCACGAGGAGGATCTCGAGATCCGGCGGATGATCCATCGGATGGACGTCCGGGGACTCTCGGAGTCGCGCCGCGTGTTCGCCAACTCGAAGAACGTCGCCGAGCGCCTCGCGCGGTACAGCGGGATCGAGAGCGAGCCGCTGTACCACCCGCCGCCGCTCGCGGGACGATACCGCGACGATGGTCCCGGCGATTACGCGCTCTGGGTCGGCCGCCTCGAACGGTGGAAGCGGCCCGGACTGGCCATCGGCGCGCTCGCGAGCGCTCCGGAGGCGAGTCTGAAGGTCGTCGGCGAGGGGCCGGAACGGGACGCGCTCGCGCAATACTCCCGGTCGATCGGCGTCGCCGGCCGTTGCGAGCTCGTCGGCCGGCCCTCCGAAGAGGAGCTCCTCGCGCTCTTCGCCCGGGCTCGCGTCGTGATCGTCACGGCCGCCGACGAGGACTACGGATACGTTCCGCTGGAGGCGTACCTGTCGGGAAAAGCCGTGCTGACGGTCCGCGACGCCGGAGGGCCGCTCGAGTTCGTGCACGACGGTCGAACCGGAATCGTCACCGAGCCCGACCCCGCCGCGCTCGGCGCCGCCCTCCGCGCGCTCTGGTCCCGCACGGCGGAGCTCGCCGCGATGGCGCGGGCCGGGCGCGCGAAGGTCGAGAAGATCTCCTGGGACGACGTGATCGCCAGGCTCCTCGCCGGAGCCGGCCTGTGAACCTCTTCGAGCAGGCCGCCCGGGACGCGGGGAAGGCGCTCGGCGACTGCGGAGCGCGAGAGCAGACGCCGCTCGTCGCGGAGGTGGCACGGCGGCTGGCCGAGCTCGCCGGCGCCCCTCGGGCGCCCGGCCGCCGGCGGGGGAGGAGAGACGAGATCCCAAGCTCGAAACCCGTCACCCATTCGCCATCCGAATGAGCGAATGCCGAATGCGGGCGCCGGCTCTTTCCGAAGCGGTCCCGGGTGCGCTGCGACGGGTGGAAGTCTTCGATCCGCTCCTCGAAGAGCGAGGCGATTCCTCCGGAATCAGCGCCAGGAGTCGAGGATCAGGCGCGCGCGCTCGGCGAACTGCGGGGCCGGGTAGAACCCGCGGATCCGTCCGATCTCCCTCCCTTCGGGATCGATGAACACGATCGTCGGGAAGCCGTCGACGCGATAGCGCCGCGCGGCGTCGGCGCCCTCGCGCTCGGCGTCGAGGCGCAGGAAGACCGCGCGGTCGAGCTGGCGGCGCACGGCGGGATCGGGGTAGACCTCGTGGTCGAGAACCCGGCACCAGGCGCACCAGTCGGTGTAGAAATCGACCACGACGAGGGCGTGCCTCGGCGCCGCTTCGCGCCGCGCGAGATCGAGAGGAGAGCCCGTCATCGCGGGGGAAAGACCGGCGGCGAGGGCGAGGAGCGCGGCCGCCACGGTGAGCGTGAAGGTCCGTTTCACGGGCCTGCGACGATAGCACGGTTGCGTCCGCCTTCCTTGGCCGCGTAGAGCGCCGCGTCGGCGCGGGCGAGAAGGCTTTCCGCCGTGTCACCCGCGCGGCACGCCGCGACGCCGACCGAGACGGTCAGCGGGATCTCGACGGATTCCCAGGCGAGCGGCCGGCCGGCGACCTGCCGGCGGACGCGCTCGCACACGGCGAGCGCCGCCGCCGCGTCCGTCTCGGGGAAGTACGCCGCGAACTCCTCGCCGCCGCGGCGCGCGGAGAGGTCCTGCTCCCGCAGCGTCGACTGGAGACGCCGGCCGAACGCGCGAATGACTTCGTCGCCCGCCGCGTGCCCGTGGGCGTCGTTGATCGCTTTGAAGTGATCGAGGTCGAAGACGGCGACGGCGAGCGGGTGGCCGTAGCGGGCCGAGCGCGCGATCTCCGCCTCGAGGCGCCCGTCGAAGTAGCGGCGGACGAACAGATTCGAGAGCGCGTCCCGCGCGGCGAGCCGGAAATTGCGCTCGGCGTAGACCGCGTCGGTCAGCGAGCGGTAGATCGCCCGCAGACGCTCGAGCTCGGTTCGCGAGAGTGGAGATGCGAACTCGAGCTCCCAGTAGCCGACGGCGCGGCTCCCGGAGAAGAGCGGAAGATGGAACCGCGTCCGTGAGCGGCGCGGGTCCTGCAAATCGATCGGCGCGAAGGAGCGCGAGGTCTCGGTCGCCGTGAGCGGCTCGAGCTGCTCCGGCGTGATCGCCGCCTGGAGGCGCGGATGCCGCTCCTCGCGGACCGGCGACGCGTCGCTCTCGCCGGAGCGCCAGACCTCGCGCACGCGGTCGTTCTCGTCGAAGAGGAAGAGCTCGAAGCGCCGCAGCGTCGCCAGCCGGCTCGCCGCCTCGTGGCCGTGCGCCGCGATCGCGGCGGGCTCGAACGACTCCGCGAAGGCGTGCGCTGCGTTCTGGAGCTCGCGATGCATCTCCGCGGAGCGGCGCTCGCGGCGCCGCACGCGCGCGAGCTCGATCGCGAGCCCGACGCCGGTCAGCGCGAGCAGGAGGTCGGCCGCCGAGAGAACGTTGGGGGCCAAGCGGAAAAATGGTAACCCGGTTCTCCGGCGGCGGCGCGCCGGCGCGCGGGCAAAAAAAAACGGGGCGCGCCGCGCCCCGTCGATTCGAACCGTTCCGGCTTACTTCGTGGAGGTCGTCGCCGTCGACTCGGTGGAGGTCGTCGTCGTGCCCGTCGTGGCGGCCGGCGTCTCCGTCGAGGTGGTGGTCGTCGTCTCCGTCGAGGTGGTGCCGGTGGTGCCCGTCTCTTCGACGACCTGGGGCTGCTCGCTCGCCGTCGTGGACGTGGTGGTCTCGGTCGTGGAGGACTCCTCCGCCTTCTTGCAACCACCGAGGAACAGGGTAGCCGACGCCATCGCGGCCATCAGGACCAGGGCAAGGGACTTCTTCATCGGTCGATCTCCTTCTCTAAAAGGTCGAATTCGAAATTCGAAATTCGCCGTGACCCTCTCTCAACGCCAGGACCGAAGGATCATACACGATCGACCCGTACTGTCAACCATTTCGAAGGCAATTCCGGGCGAGTTTGCGAAAACGGGGCTTCCGGTCTATTGTTGTCGTTTTCGCGTTTTCGGGCGTGGATGCGCCCGAGGGGGGCACGTGTTCGAGGGTCTCGGCGACCGGCTGCAGCGGGTCTTCAAGGAGCTCAAGGGCGAGGGAACTCTGTCGGAGTTCCATCTGGAGACCGCTTTGCGCGAAATCCGCCTGTCTCTCCTCGAGGCCGATGTCTCCCTGCCCGTCGTGAAGTCCTTCCTCGCCAAGGTGAAAGAGCAGGCGCTGGGGGAAAAAGTCACGACCGCGCTCTCGCCGGCGCAGGAGGTGACCCGCATCGTCCGCGACGAGCTGGTCGCGCTCCTGGGAGGCGCCCGGGCGGACCTCGACGTGCGGTCGCGTCCGCTCTCGATCGTCCTCGTGGGCCTCCAGGGGTCCGGCAAGACGACGACGGCGGCGAAGCTCGCGCGGCTGCTCAAGGAAACGCGCGGCCGCCATCCGCTCCTCGTCCCGTGCGATCTCGCCCGCCCGGCGGCGATCGCCCAGCTCGCCACGCTCGGCCGGAAGATCGGCGTCCCGGTGTTCGACCCCGCCGGCCACGGCGACCCGGTCGACGTCGCGCGCGCCGGTGCCGAGGAGGCGCGCCTGACCGGACGCGATGCCGTCATCTACGACACGGCGGGCCGGCTGCACGTCGACGAGGAGCTGATGGATCAGGTCGCGCGTCTGAAGGAGGCGATCGCCCCCCAGGAGACCCTCTTCGTCGCCGACGCGATGACCGGCCAGGACGCGGTCCGGTCGGCGTCGGCGTTCCACGCGCGCCTCGACGTCACCGGCGTGATCTTCACGAAGACCGACGGCGACACGCGCGGCGGCGCGGCGCTCTCGATCGTCTCGACGATCGGAAGGCCGATCAAGTTCGTCGGCACGGGCGAGAAGATCGAGGACCTCGAGCCCTTCCACCCGGACCGGATGGCGTCCCGGATCCTCGGCATGGGCGACATGCTGTCGTTGATCGAGAAGGTCGAGCAGTCGATCGACGCGGAAGACGCGGCGCGGATCGCGAAGAAGGCCGGGGCGGGGGAGTTCACGCTCGAGGATCTTCGCGACCAGCTCCAGTCGTTGAAGAAGATGGGCCCGCTGTCCCAGGTGCTCGACTTCCTCCCGAAGATCGGGCCGTTCCGTCAGATGCCGAGCGCGGCCGACATGGACCCGAAGGCGCTCAGCCGGATCGGCGCGATCATCGACTCGATGACGGCGGACGAGCGGCGCTATCCGCAGATCGTCAACGGCAGCCGCCGCAAGCGCATCGCGAAAGGGTCGGGCACGAAAGTCGAGGACGTGAACCGGCTGCTGAAGCAGCACGCCCAGATGAAGAAGATGATGAAGTCGATGAAGAGCCTGGGCCGCGGCCTGCGTCCCCGGGACTTGAAGAACCTGTCGCTGCCCGGCCAGTGAGCGGGGCGGCCGAGAAGAAAGAAGGAGTCCTTCGATGCTGAAGATCCGCCTCCGGCGCACCGGAACGCGCAACCGTCCCTACTACCGGATCGTCGTGTCCGGGAGCCGGCGCACACCCGGTTCCGAGATCGTGGAAGAGCTCGGGTTCTACGACGCGGTCGCCAATCCGCCCGCCGTCAAATTCGACCGCGAGCGCGCGCGCGCCTGGATCGCGAAGGGGGCGCAGCCTTCGGCGACGATCCGCTCGCTCCTCGCCCGGACGGAAGCCGCCTCGTGAAGGATCTCGTCGAGACGGTCGCCCGCGCGCTCGTGACGCGTCCCGAGGACGTGTCGGTGACGGAGAGCGAAGAGGGGGGAGCGGTCACGCTCGACGTCACGCTCTCGCCCGAGGACCTGGGCCGCGTGATCGGCCGGGAGGGCCGGACGGCGCGCGCGCTGCGCGCCTTCGCCTCCGCCGCGGGACGAAAGCGCAACCAGCGTGTCCTCGTCCGGATCCGCGGCTGATTCGCGCCGCCGCGTCGGGGAGCTCAAGCGACCGCACGGCCTGCGCGGCGAGATCGCCGTTCGCCCGGTCGGCGACTTTCCCGGCGAGATCCGGCCGGGAGCGGTTCTTTCCGCCGTCGGCGGCGGGCGCGCGATCCGGCTCGAGGTCGCGTCGATCCGCCCGCACGGCACGCACCTGCTCGTGAAGTTCGCCGGCCGGCAACGCCTCGAGGACGTCGAAGAGCTCGCCGGCCTCGACCTGACGGTCGACCGCTCGGTGCTCGAGCGGCCCGCCGAGGACTTCCTCTTCGACGACGAGGTCGCGACGTTCTCCTGCGTCGACCCGACCGGGGCCCCGCTCGGCCGCGCCGAGGCGTTCGAGAGGCACGGGCCGACGTGTTTCCTGCGCGTCGTCCGCGGGGGCGCGCAACATCTCGTCCCCTTCGTGCGGCCGATCGTCCGCGAGGTGTCCCGGGAACGCCGAGAGATCGTGCTCGATCCGCCGGAGGGGCTCTTCGAGCTCTGAGACGCCGATGCGCTTCGACGTCCTGACGATCTTCCCGCGGTATTTCGCGTCGCCGCTCTCGGAGAGCCTGCTCGGCAAGGCGCGGGAGAAGGGAATCCTCGAGGTCGTCGTGCACGACATCCGGAGCTGGGCGACGGATTCTCACCGGAAGGTCGACGACGAGCCGTACGGCGGCGGCGCCGGCATGGTGATGATGGCGCCGGTGGTCGCGGCGGCGATCGAGGCGGTGCGCGACCTCCCGGGTCTCCCTCGCGCCTCGACGTTCTGCCTGACGCCCGACGGACGGCGATTCGACCACGCCCTGGCGGCGGAGATCGCCGCGCTGGCGAGGTGCACGCTCGTTTGCGGCCGGTATGAAGGGATCGACCACCGGGTGGCCGAAGCGGGACTCTACGACGGCGAGATCTCGCTCGGCGACTTCGTCCTGTCGGGGGGAGAGGTCGCGGCGCTGGCGGTCATCGAAGCGTCCGCGCGGCTCGCGCCGGGCTTCGTCAAGGAAGCCGCGTCGGTCGAGAACGACTCCTTCTACCGCTCGCTCCTCGACCACCCGCACTACACGCGGCCCGCGGTCTGGCGCGGGCTCGCCGTCCCGGAAGTGCTGCTTTCCGGGCATCACGAGAAGATCGACGCCTGGCGGCGCGAGCAGTCGGAGCGGCGGACCCGGGAGCGCCGGCCCGATCTCCTGCCGCGCCCCGATTGATCCTTTCGGTTTTCCGACCCCCTGAGCTATAATCCGCCGCCGTAGGACTTTCCGGGAGCGGTTCTCTCGTAAAGTCAGCGATTTACGTTAAGGAGCGCATCATGACAGACGTTCTGCGCGAAGCAGAGAAGTTTTCCCTTCGTTCCGACCGCCCCGTCTTCGCGCCGGGCGATTCCGTCCGGGTCCACGTCAAGGTCCGGGAAGGGGAGAAGGAACGAATCCAGGTCTTCGCGGGCGTCGTGATCGCTCGCCGGGGCGGCGGATCGCGAGAGACGTTCACGGTGCGAAAGATTTCGGGCGGAGTCGGCGTCGAGCGCGTCTTCCCCCTTCACTCTCCCATGATCGAGCGCGTGGACGTGGATCGCCGCGGCGACGTTCGCCGCGCGAAGCTGTACTACCTGAGGGAGCTGAAGGGCAAGGCTGCTCGCATTGAGGAAAAGCGCACGGATTGATGCTCGCCGGGCCGCCCGCGACAAGTGGACGGCGGCGCTGCTGTGGGAGCTGGGACGGCTCTCCTCCCTCTCCGCTCCGGAAAACCAGCTCTTCCGGCGGGGTTACCGCCTGATCGCCGGAACCGATGAGGTGGGGCGCGGCTGCCTCGCCGGCCCGGTCGTCGCGGCGGCGGTGATCCTCCCGCCGGGATTCTCCTGGCCGGGGATCGACGACTCGAAGAAACTCGAAGCCGGCGAGCGTGAGGCCGTCGCCGACGTCGTGCGCCGCCGAGCGGTCGCGAGCGCGGTCGCCGTCGTGTCGGTCCGCGAGATCGACGAGACCGACATCCGGCTCTCGTCGCTCGAGGCGATGAAGCAAGCGCTCTCGGCGCTCGAGCCGGCGCCCGAGGTCGTCTTGACCGACGCTTTCCTCGTGCCGGGTTGGCGCGGCCGGCAGATCCCGATCGTCCACGGCGACGCCCTGTCGATCTCGATCGCGGCCGCTTCGATCCTCGCCAAGGTTCACCGCGACGGGCTCATGGACGAGCTCGCGCGCCGCTATCCGGCGTACGCGTTCGAGCGCCACAAGGGATACGCGGTGGCGGAGCACCGCGAGATCCTCGCGCGGATCGGCCCCTGTCCCGAGCATCGCCTGTCGTTCCACGGCGTGATTCCGGACGGGGAGATCGTCTGATGGCGGCGCGCCGCGACGTCGCCCTCGCGACCGCCGAAAAGCTCCTCGCCAAGGGGAAGTACGACGCGGCGCTCAAGGAGTACCTGCGGCTCCTCGAGGAGAACTCCAACGACATCCTCGTCCTGAACAAGGTGGGCGACATCTACGTGCTTCTCAACCGGCCGATGGATTCGCTGCCGCACTTCACCCGGATCGCCGAGCATTACGCGCGCGACGGCTTCTTCCTGAAGTCGATCGCGATCTACAAGAAGATCAACAAGATCGATCCGTCGAAGCTCGAGATCTACGACTACCTCGCGGACCTGTACCACAAACAGGGGCTCGTTCCCGAGGCGCGAGCGCAGTACCAGATCCTCGCCGACCATCATCTCAAGCAGAACCAGCTCCGGGACGCGATCGCCGTCTACCGCAAGATGGCGGCCGTCGACCCCAACGACATCAAGATCCCCGTCCGCCTCGCGGACCTCCTGACCACGGCGGGAGAGCCGGAGCAGGCGCTGATGCAGTACGCCCTGATCGGCTCGATGCTCGTCAAGCGCGGAGCGATCGACGAGGCGGTCGCCGTCTACCAGAAGGCGCTGAAGATCCGGCCCGGCGACCGGAAGGTCTTGAACGACCTCGTCCGCTCGATGCTGGACGGGGGCAACGCGGAGGCCGCCGTGCTCCTCCTGCGCTCGCAGCCTCGAGACGCCGACACGATGATGCTGCTCGCCGAGGCGCTCGCCGCGGCGCGTAATCTCGAGGAAGCGCGCCAGGCGGCGGAGGCGGCGATCGCGTTCGACCACGGCCACGAGCCGGCGCGGCAATTCGTCGCGAAGCTCCTCGCCGGCCAGCACGACTTCGAAGGGGCGTTCGAGGCGCTCCGCCCGCTCGTCGACCGCGCGATTCGGGAGGGCGCGGTGAGGAAGGCGATCGGCATGCTGCTGCCGCTCGCGACACCTCCCTTCCCGGCCGTGCAGCTGAAGCTCCTCGAGCTCTACCAGATCGGCGGCGACCGTCCGAAGATCGTCGAGACGCTCTTCGGCCTGGCGCGCCGCGCGTGGGACGCCGGAGACCGCGCCGAGGCCGCCGGCTGGTATCGGAAGATCCTCGACGTCGAGCCGGAGAGCGCCGAGGCGCGGAGCCGCGCCGGGAGCGCGGCCGCGGCGCCCGAGCCCGCGGCGGAGGAGCCGCGGGAGCTCGTCGTCGAGTTCGACGAATCGCTCCTGTACGACGCGCCCTCGCCGGCTCCCGCGCCGGCGCCTCCCGATCCGGCGGAGGTCGCCGAGCCGTCGCCGACTCCGGCCGTCCCCGCGGCGCCTCCTCCCGCACCGCCCCTGGCCGTGCCGTCCCCGCCCGTCGAGAACACGGCGGTGAGGCGGATGCGCGCCGAGGAGTCGGAGTGGAAGGACTCCGTCACGGAAGCGGAGGTCTTCGCCAAGTACGGCCTCGTCGAGAAGGCGGCCGAGAAGTACCGTGGCATGCTCCGCCGCCGGCCGCGCGAGCTCGCGGCGCGGCGCCGATTCGTCGAGCTCCTCGGCGAGCTCAAGTCGCCGGCGCTCGCGGCCGAGGCCGCCGCGCTGATCGAAGCGCTCCGCGAGTCCGGTCAGGAGCTCGAAGCGGAGGCCGCGCGCGCGCGGTATGTCCCGGCCCGTCCGTCGCCTTCCGCGCCGGAGGCGCCCGCGGAGGCTCCGGCGACCCGCGCGCCGGCCGCCGCGGCGGCGATCGAGCTCGACGATCTCGCCCCCGCCGCGCCGGCTCCCGCGGCCGCGCCGCCCGCCGGCCCGGAGCCGCCGCCCGCCCCGCGGGCGGCCACGCCCGTCGACATGGAGTTCGCGTTCGACGCCGGCCTCGGCCGCGCACTCGACGACGAGATGGCGAAATTCCAGCAGGCGCAGCCGGAGCCGGCTCCGGCGCCGCCCGCCTTCGACGAGATGTCCCTCTTCTCCG